>CAZEWB010000403.1:0-4213 GCA_964515655.1 uncultured Bacteroidales bacterium | reverse complement strand
TACAACCAGAGCGAAAATCGCATTATTCACGGTCAGAATAAATTGCCTGACGGTTATAATCCATGGATGATAAAATTTGCTTCTTCTTCTGATAATAAGGATATTGGCAAAATTGAATACAGTTATTCGCTGATGGCAAAAGCTGCAGGAATTGAAATACCGGAGACAAAATTGTTTAAAGGACGTGATAATAAATACTGGTTTGGAATTAAACGTTTCGACAGATCAGAACATCAAAGAATCCACATGCATTCGGTTGCCGGACTTTTACATGCCGATCATCGCATTCCGAGTCTTGATTATGATACAATTATGCGTTGCGCATTAGTATTACAGCCTGACATTCAGGAAGTAACAAGAATATTCAGATTAGCTGCTTCTAATGTATTTGCCCATAACCGCGATGACCATAGTAAAAACTTCTCTTTTTTAATGAATACAAAAGGTGAATGGCGATTTGCACCTGCTTACGATCTTAGTTTTTCTTCTGGTCCCGGAGGTGAGCATAGTACAATGATATACGGCGAAGGGAAAAATCCCGGAAGCGCTCACTTGCTTCAACTGGCAGACAAATTTTTTATTAAAAATGCAAGTGTAATAATAAATGAGGTAAGGGAAAATGTAAGTAAATGGCCGGAATTTGCAAGTGACTCCGGAGTAGAAGGAAGCATTATAAAATCAATATGGAAGCATATTGGCAGGAACCTGACAAAGTAATTTGGGTGACCGCAGTTAGATATGATCAACCATTTAACACATAAATACAGACAAGCATAACAGGAACAAATTAAATGTTAAGTGTTAGATGTTTTAAATTAGTTAATTTGTGGCAACACCCTTCTTATAAATTATCTCATCGCTCTTATTGCCGTCTTCGTTGAATTCAATCCACGCTCCTTCGCGGAGGTCGTTCAGGTATTTTCCTTCTATCTGTTTTATTCCGTTTTCATAATAGCAGGTCCATACTCCGGTGCGTTTGTCAAGAGAATAAGATCCTTCGCACATTTTACTTCCGTTTGGATAATACTCAAACCATTTCCCGTCTTTTAATCCGCCTTTATATGCTCCTTCCGATTCAGGCTGGCCGCTGTCGTTGAATATCTTCCACATGCCTTCTTCTTTGCCTCCGACAAAAGCGCCTTCCTTTTTTACCTTACCGTTATCGAAATATTCCGAGAATTTTCCGCTGATCTGTCCGTTCAGGTAGTTTCCCTCGGACAACTTGACCCCGTTTTCGGCCCATACTGTGCACAAGCCGTTTTTCTGACCGTCTTTATAATTCTCTTCTGAATTCTTTTTTCCGTTTTCAAAATAAGTAACAGATTTACCGTTCTCCTTTCCTGCCTTATAAGTGATCTCAGTGTGGGACTTTCCATTGTTGTACCAGCTGTTCCATAATCCCTCTTTCTGGTCTGCAACATACTGCCCTTCCTGCTTCTTTTGTTTATTATCATAGTTTATTACCCAGTTCCCTTCCTTTAATCCGTTGTTGTATGAGCCTTCAGCTTTAACACTTCCATTTTCAAAATACTCCTTAAGAGTCCCTGTTTCCTTTCCTTTTATATATTTCACTTCCTTTTTCACCTGCCCGTTCTCATGATATGAAATATAATCCCCGTCAATTCCTCCGTCAACATAGAATGCTTTAACTTTCACCTGGCCGTTCTCGTACCATTCCATGTATTCGCCCTCCTGTTTGCCGTTTGCCCACTTTTCCTGTATCATTTTCTGACGGTTCTGAAAATACGAAACTGCAACTCCGGCTTTTACACCATTAATATACGTTCCGATAAAAGCCTCCCTGCCGTTCTCGTACCATGACCGTGAAGGACCGTTAAGAATCCCATTCTCGTAATTCTCTTCTGCCTTTTTCTGATCGTTCTCATACCACCATATCCACAACCCATCTTTTTGGGTGCTTCTTACAGTTCCTTCGGCTATGAGCTTGCCGGAGGCTGAGTATTCTCTTTCAGTTTTATATGTAATATCTTTTGTCTTTTCACCTGATATGGCAAACAGCGACCAGACACCTTCCTTCCTGTCGTTTGCGAATTTACCTTTCATCATCACGTTCCCGTTATCATACCAGTATGTTGCATCCCCGTTAAGTAATCCCTTTTCAGTGTTTCCCTCGAATGATTTTGTGCCGTTCTCATGCCATTCAACCTGAAGCCCGGTCTTTTTCCCTTCTTTGTAATTGACTTCTCTCAGTTTAGAGCCATTGGCATGAAAATCGGTCCACATGCCTTCCCTGATTTCGTTCACATATTCACCTTCGTTCTGCTTCTTCCCGTTAGGCCAGAATTCAGTCCATTTTCCCGACTTCTTACCGTTTAGCATGTTGCCTTCCCACATTTCTTCACCGTTCTCGAACCATGCTTTCCAGAGTCCGCTTGGAACGTCATTTTCGTATGTTTCAAGAAACTTCTCCTGCCCGCTGTCGAACCACCACATAAAAGCACCGTTCTTTTTTCCGTTAACGAAATTCGATTCCTCCTGTTTGTTCCCGTTCGGATAGAATTTTATAACAGTTAGAAATGTGTTTTCCTTTGTTTTCTTCCCGGTCTCGTCATACTCCACCCATTGGCCATCTTTCAGTCCTTTTTTATAGAAACCTTCGGTCTTAAGTTCTCCGTTCTGATAGTATTCAGCATATCTGCCATTGAGAGTATCGTTTTCCCATATCTGTTCAAGCTTCTTTGTACCATCATCCCACCATTGTTTTTCAGGACCGTTCCTGAGATTTTTAGTGTACAGGATGCTCTGCTGTTTCTGCGAGTTTTCGTAGAAATACAGCCATTCATCTTCTTTGGAATTCCCTCTAAGAGTCCCTTCACTTTTCTTTATCTTTTTATCGTACCATTCATTAACAGTACGGTATGTAATTTCTTTGCTGCTTTTTCCCAGAGGATCCCACTCGATCCATTTACCGGTCCGCCTGTTATTCTCGTATGTGCCCTGCTCTTTAAGCTGGCCATGAGGATACCAGTATGAAGCGACTCCGGCCTTTATACCTTTTTTATAAGTGATACTTACAACCTTGTTCCCTGTCTCCGGATCAAATTCCAGATATTCCTTTTCAATTAAACCGCTTTTAATTTCAACTGAATACTTCGTGTTTGATAAAGTGTTAATCCCTTCACATTTCCCTGTGTAGATCTCATCAGTACCTTTTTTAAAATACATACCTCCATCACGTTGGTCAAGGTCATCAAAAGAAAATTTCTGAGCAACGGATACTGAAAACACAAAACAAAGCACTGCGGCAATTAACCCGGAAAATCTAATCATATAAATAAGTCTGTTCGTCGCCTCAAATATATTAAATATAAAAAATGGAAAAACAATTTTAAGAGATTTTAGCGTTATTTTTTTTCATTACTTTTACACAGTTCTAACATGTTGCTTTTGAAAAACATAAGATATATAGTATCAGCATTTTCTGTAATTGTGTTGATAACATTATCGCTCTGCATTCCCGTTCCTCACTCAATAAGCGACGATTATTCATTGCTGGTAGAGGACAGGAACGGTATTCTGATGGATGCTGCAATTTCAGCCGATCAGCAGTGGCGGTTCCCTCCTGACACTTCATCATTGAACGAAAAATATTTAAAAGCATTGACCACATTCGAGGACAAGCGTTTCTATTATCATAAAGGCGTTGACTTTGTATCTCTTGTAAGAGCGCTGGTGACCAATGTGAAAAAAATGAAAATACACAGCGGCGGATCAACTATCGATATGCAGGTCATTAGGCTTTCGAAAAATAATCCCAGAAGAACAATTGCAGAAAAGATATTTGAAATGGTCACAGCATTATTTCTTGACTTTAAATATACCAAAACAGACATTCTGAACATGTATGCTTCGGGCGCTCCGTTCGGAGGTAATATTGTTGGAGTTGAGGCTGCTGCATTCCGATACTTCAACCATTCATCCAGACTCCTTTCCTGGGCAGAAGCAGCCCTTCTGGCAGTGTTGCCCAACAGCCCTTCTGCTATCCGGCCTTCGAAAAACAGAAATATTCTTATTGAGAAACGCAACAGGCTGATAAAAAGACTTAATAAGAGAGGCTTTGCAGACAACGAAGAAATGGAACTGGCTGTAGAAGAAGAAGCTCCGGGTGAATTTTTTGCATTTCCTCATATTGCCCCACACCTGCTGGTCAGTCATGCACGGAATACAAAAAAAACCAAACACACCCAACACA
>CAZEWB010000402.1:0-4217 GCA_964515655.1 uncultured Bacteroidales bacterium | reverse complement strand
TTTTGCTTTCTACTTTTCAATAGGCAGATCATATAAAAAACGAAAGAAGCTAAAACATGGCAACATCTCAATGATTTATAATAAAAGCATTGTCATTGAATATTTTTTAAAAAAGAAAAAACTATTTACAGATATAAAATTATGAAATACTTGAGAAATTCGCTCCTGTTTTTCTGCATTGCTTTAATAAGTATGGCAATAGTTTTCAGCAGCTGCAAAAAGAAAAAAGGTTGCACCGACCCCACCAGCGTCAACTATAACTCTGATGCAGAAGAAGATGACGGAAGCTGCAGTTACGAAGCAAATCTGATTTTTTGGTATAAACAGAATGTATCTGACTCTTTACTTGATTATTTCAATGACACAACCGTTTTAAAATTATACATCAATAATGTTTACATAGGTTCACAGCAAACCTCTCAGCATTTCAGCACATCACCTTTATGCGATACTGACAGTATTTTAAAATACACGGTTGATCTGGGAAAAAGCACAACAGTAAATCTGAATTACTCCATAAAAGATTCTGAAGGATATCAGTGGTGGTCAGGGACACAGAGCATAAGCGGTTCATCAGGCTGCACAGCCGTAGAACTAACGTGGTAATTTAATTACACTTTAAAAAACCGAGCGGCAGAAGGGTTTCGAACCCTCGACCTTCAGCTTGGGAAGCTGACGCTCTACCAACTGAGCTACTACCGCAATAATATATGCGGCAAAAGTAATAATTAAACTGTGAAATAGCAAACAAAAAAAGAAGGGATATAACAACTATCAATAAACAAACTTCTTCACAATAGTTTCCTGCCCGCTTTTTATCCTCAAGAAATAAACCGCCCGTTTATCAAGATTATCAGTATTCACGTTAAGTTTCAAGTTGCCCTGATTTGCAAAATAAGTTTCGGAATAACATAATGCTCCAAGTATATTGAATATCTCAACATGCAACGTTGAACTGGCTGTATTTTCAACATTAACGACCAGTGAACTTCCGTCAAAATACGGCTGGCCAACAGATATTCCTCTGATAACAGCATCTACTCTAACTGAAATGATATTGCTGTATTCGAAATCACCGTTGAAATCTGTTTGTCTCAGGCGGTAATAAACAACTCCAACCGGAGGGGCATCGTCTGTTGCAGAATATTTAAGTATAGTGCTGCTATTACCTGCTCCTTTTACAGTTGTTACTATTTCAAAATTTTCACCGTCAACAGAACGCTCAACAATGAAATAATCGTTATTTGTTTCTGACGCTGTTTCCCAGTAGAGATTTACTTTCCCATTTTCATAAATACCGTTAAATGACAGCAATTCTACAGGCAAAGGATTTGTAACGCTGTTGCTTAATGTCCATCTCGAAGGATTCGGGAATGTACTAACCGGCACCAGAGTTAAATAATTCAAAGTATAGTCTGTTGTTGACGGCGAGAGCTCTGTCCATATAGTACCGCCATCAATAGAACGGTAAAATTTAAAATTAGCTTCAGTTAATCCGTTGAGTTCATTATCAAAATAATAAAAGCCGAATGTTGCATCTAACCCTGTAGTATTCGTTGGAGAAATATCGTAATACCTTAATATACCCTGATTTCCCAATCCAACTTGTACGCTATGCCCCCTTTTAATATTAGTTGAGCCAAAGTTCGCAGCAGATGTAAATACAGCGCCTAAATTGCCGGGATTTAAAGAACTCGGAGCATTTATATCCTGCGTAATCTGGACATATCCGGTTGTTCCGTAAATTCTTTTGGTATTAGATTCTCCAGACAAATAACAGGTAGGGCACAATGTAATCACATACCCGTTAAGATTTATATTTCCTTTTGTAAATGTCACTGTAGCATCTATATTCACCGATTGATTGAGGGTAACATTATTACTGCCTCCCACATAGCTGTTATTTACCGTCAAAGTATTAAATGTTGTTAAGGAAGTACCGCTGATACTTTGCGCCACTGCTCCGTTCATTGTAACATTCTTGCTGTTATGAATGAAAGTTGAATTGTTTGTCCAGTTTCCTTTAACTTTAATATCATCAAATAATGTTTTTGCTCCAGCGCCTGATAAAGTAATATTATAGAACTGCCCCATACTATTAGGAGGCATTATATATTGGGCGCTTGCACCATTATAATTAACAACATTGTTATTTGCACTTGCCTGGAATTCACCACCGGAAATAAACATTTTCTCTGTACCGCCGTAATATAAGGTAGAACTTGCTGCATTTGTCCAGTTTGAAAGTCCGCTGGTACCATCCAGATTACCTGATAAAGTTACAGTGCCGTTGTTTGTTATTGTCCAGTCTCCGTCAATCAAAAAATCCGTTGATATTGTTAAATTAGCCCCTGCAGGAATTGTTTTATCGCCATTAGTAATAATAACCTGGCTTGTATTTGAAATAGTACCTGTACCAGATAAAGTATAATACCCTCCGTCCATTGTTATTGTGCTGCTGCCATTAAATGTGCCATTAACTGTTAAATTTCCGCCTATGGTAGCGACTCCATTGGCAGTCAATGTTGTACCTGAACCCACGGTTAAGTCGCCGTCAATATCAATTGGCTGCGAATTGGAAAAAATGCCGGTACCTGCCAATAAAGCATTTCCTTTCACATTCAATGTCTGGCTTAAAGTAAATTTACCGGTTGAGAAAGTTTTCAGATAACTGTTTACTGTAACTGTTTTGCTTGTTGCACCTCCGCTGAGTATAGCTCCCTGATGTATTTCAATAACGTCAACAATTCTCGCAACATTTGCAGCAACTGTATGATTAGTATCAATGATAACTACACCGGCTCCGTTAGGCTGGCAGCTGCAATCAGGGCCATTGTCTGAAAGCGACCATATTGAGTTGTTTCCCCAGTTCCCGCTAACCCGCGAATAATAATAACTGGCCGCTTTAATAACACGATAACCAACTGGAGCCGAAACTGTCATATCTGTTTTTGTTTCTGCATTCAGCACGAATGATTCGAGCTTTGCATCAACTTTATTTCCATCACTTCCTGTATATGCATCACCTGCAATGTCGTATGTTAAAAAAAAGTAATTGTTTCCGTTTACAAGTTCCTGCCCCCCTGTAATTGAAAAACTTCCACCTGGTGAAGTGTAAGAACCAAAAAAGTTTGTTGTTGAAAATGTAGTTGATGTCCCTGTGTAATATACCTTAGCAGTTGATATCGAACGGACAGAATCAGTTCCAGTACTATTGCCTCCATCTGTATTAAAAGTAAATGAAGTAACTTCTCCGCTGCAATTACCGGTTCCTGTAACCTGGATTCTTATAATCTGATTATTGATTGAATACTGGGTAATTGAATCGGTTGAGGGAACAGTATGTGTAACTGTACTGCTTGTGTATGAATAAGGCGTTCCGCCGGTTAATTGCCCTAAAGACTGGGAAGCCGAAGGAAGTGCCGCGTCATTATCAATTTTAAATGTACCTCCATTTCTGAGAATATCCCCGGAAGCACCTGAAGTAACTGCTCTTATTTCAAAATCATTGAAATTTAATGTATTGTATTCATCATTAACCGAAGAAGATGTAAGCGTTACCGTTAATCTTGTTACACTGTTAAAAACAAAAGATATGTTTGAAATTTCGGTACCGGTTGCAGTAATTGTTGCAATATAATCACTGGTCTTAAATTCAAAACCACTTGGCAAATCAATAATTATAGTCTGATCCGTCTGGTTCTTGGTCAATCCGTTCTTACCCTCATTACCATGAATCTCTATTTCTGTAATAGAAAAACTGCCTGTTACGTAATCCGTAGGATATGAAGATGTACACCAGCTGTTGTCAAATCTGGAAATTGAATAATCAGCTCTTACATCATTTAACAGATATAAAAATGATATTATAAAAATAATATATTTAAAAAATTTACTCATTTTATGTTTTTAAATTATTTTTATTTTTCGCCATCATATTTTAAATTTTTTTTATATATTCAATCTACCTAAATATATGAAATTTTTAACCAAAAGTCAATATTTTTGGCATAAATATTTAATCTCTGCCTTATTTTTTAAAATTAAACTATTTTTACCCCATTTCAATTATTGATATAAATATTTTACTTCTATACACAACAAACTCTAAATCAATACATTAAAAAAATAAAAACTCCGTAAAGTCTGTCAGATTGAGATTAGTGGAAATTCCGCGTAAATTGGGCCGGTAATTCCGCGTCAAAGTGGTCCACACT
>CAZEWB010000401.1:0-4227 GCA_964515655.1 uncultured Bacteroidales bacterium | reverse complement strand
TGTGTTGGGTGTGTTTGGTGTTTTGTGGAATATTATTCATTTGTTAAAAAAGTTACATTTGTTAATTTTAATTTAAATCAATGACACACAATAATAGCAAACGTGCAGTATTCAGCCACAGATTACGCGAATTACACAGAATAGAATCTGTGAAAATCTGTGTAATCTGCGGCTAAAGATACAGACAAACAATTATGGAGGCTCACATAATCAACAAATGTAACTTTTTTAACAAATGAATAATATTTTTCAAAACAACAACTGGTTAAAAAGGGTTGCCCTGCAATTCATTTCAGAAAAGGAATTTGAGAAAATTGAAAAGGCATCGGTAATATTAAAGTTTAAAAAGGGTGAGATCATTTTAAAGCAGGGGAACAAACCGGCCCATGTTGCATTTTTACAAAAAGGCATAGTTAAATTCAACTATGAAAGTGAATCCGGCAGGAACACCATACTGACTCTGGTTGCCTCACCCAAGATACTCGGAGGCGCAAACCTGTTCTATAAGGACAATAATCTTTTTTCTATAATTGCCGTTGAGGATTGTGAAGTGATACTAATGGATTCAGAGGTCCTGCTCGAACTGCTTGCCGATAACGGCAAATTTGCAATTGTCCTTTACCGTATCGCCTCGGACATGTTCAAAACATCAATACAGAATTTTATAAGTGTTGCCAACAAGCAAAAAGAAGGCAGGATAGCAGATGTTATCCTGTACTTATCGGAACAGGTATATCAAAAGAGGTCGTTTGTGCTTACCCTGACCCGCAAGGAACTGGCTGAATTTGCATGCTGTTCGCCGGAGAATGTGATCATGACATTATCAAAATGGCAATCAGAAAAGATAATTGATATGTCGAAAAAGAATTTTGAAATAAAGGATGTTGAGAAATTGAAACATATAAGTAAGATCGGATAATTATGCTGACACAGAAAACAAGGTACTCGGTGCTGGCCATGATAAGGCTTGCCAAAGAATATGGAAAAGGTACATTATTGATAAACCAGATTGCCGAAAGCGAAAGAATACCCAAACGTTTCCTTGAATCAATATTACTTGAATTAAAAAAGAACGGATACCTGGGAAGTAAGTTAGGTAAGAACGGCGGATATTATCTGATAAAAAATCCGGAAGACATTACACTGTTAGAGATCATAAATCTCTTCGAAGGAACAGTTGCCATGCTTGCCTGCACTTCGGATAAATATTACCGGCCCTGCGAACATTGCAAAGACGAAAAGACCTGTGGGGTTCGCAGTGCATTTGATGATATAAGGGAATACACAAATAATAAATTATCAGGAACAACGCTGGCGTCGTTAGTTGATATCCCAATGTAAAAATCCAATAATCAAAACACAAAACTCAAATAAATTCCAAATTTTAAGCATCAATTTCCAAACAAATCCAAAATAGCAAAGCACAAAATCTAAAACCCGTTTTGAATTTTTATATAATTTGAGATTTGAATTTGTTTGAGTTTTGGAAATTATAATTTGGAATTTATTTGTGATTCGAAAATTGTGTTAGGTGCTTTTCAAGCATAGCACTCGCTCTGCAGGATGGGATTCCTGTTGGTTCAACAAAAATATGTGTGGGTTATTTAAAAGTGCGGGAAGCACGAAGTCAGAAGCACGAAGACGCATGTGTCGTGGGTTTTAGCGGGGATTCATAAACACCATGCACCGGGCTCATGTCCCCCTCAACTTCGCGCTTCGTGCTACTGACTTCCCACACATTTTATTAACATTTAGTAATTTCATGCCATTGGACTATTTTTAAGAGTAGCCTCGTATAAGCATTTGGGAAATCCATATCCTGTACAGGGAAACTGTGGTTTTGAAAGAATCTGAAAAATCACTATATTAACAGCCGATTTAATCCTGAACCAGTGACCTTGCCCGCATATATTTTTACCCGCAAGTACCGACCGGTGCTTCTTGCTGTTCTTTTATCTATGGTTTTGCATGTAAATGCTCAATACGAACACACACTCAGATTCGACCGCTTTGCTTCGGAAGAATATAAAGTTACAAAAGGATTATCCCAGAATACCATCAATTGCATTATGCAGGACAGTTACGGCTTCTTATGGTTTGGCACATGGGACGGGCTTAACCGTTACGACGGAAAGAACTTTGTTTGTTACAAACCCTCACAGCAAAACTCCGAGGAGTCGCTCAGCAATCAGACCATTCACAGTATGCTCGAGGACAAAGAAGGATTATTGTGGATAGCAACCGACAAGGGGCTGTGCAGTTTCAACAGAAAAAAGCAGGAGTTCCATTATTATATGAGCGTTCCCGGCGATGAAACATCTCTCAGCTGCGATACGATAAATGTAATTATTCCGGGTGATGATGGATGCCTCTGGGCCGGAACCAACAGCGGACTATACAGATTCGATCCCGGAACGGGCAAATGCAGACGGTTTTTAAAAGCCGATGGAAATCATGATTTGGGCGTCATTAACTGTATGACCAAAGATCGCTCCGGAAATATATGGATTGGATTGAATGACGGTCTGTCGAGATATGAGGTTAAGTCAGGTATTTTTTCGATGTTTGACGGATTGACCTCAAATAAAATTACTTCACTTTATATCGACAAGGAAGGCCTGCTTTGGGTGGGAACGGATAACGGTCTTCAAAAACTGAATGCCGTTACAGGTGAAATTATCAAAGTCTTTTATTTTAAAGGCAACGAATCGCGTACTCAGTTTAATCAATGGATCACTGCTGTGCTTGAGGATTCGGAAGGAACATTCTGGGTCGGAACATATGGCAACGGACTTTTCCTTATGGATAAAAATGGTAATGAAATTCAGAATCACACCAATTTACCCGGCGATAATCACAGCCTTAGCAATGATTATATTTCAACAATATTCGAAGATGATCAGGGAAATGTATGGGTTGGAACAGCATGGAAGGGCGTTAATAAATATAATCCTTTCGCATACAATTTTATTCATTTCAGGCATACTCCTTATAATCCCAAATCACTTAATAATAATATCGTATGGTCGTTTCTTGAAATGCCCGACAGGAAAATGTGGATAGCTACCGACGGAGGGGTAAATATTTTCGACCCCGACAGAGAAACGTTTTCAGCCATATCTTATAAAAAAGACGATCCGGGATCTCTGGCCGGAAACAATGTCAGGACTTTCTGCATGGACAAAAAAGGAAATATCTGGATCGGCTACATGCTTTCAGGATTATCGTGCTATAACCCGGCATCAAAAAAAATGAAGCACTATTCAAATGTTCCCGGCTGCGATAATTGTCTGAGTGGCAATACGGTATGGGATATGATCGTGGACAGGAACGGAATGCTCTGGCTTGGAACTTTTAGCGGACTTAACTGTTTTGATCCAGAGACCGAAACATTTATGACATATAAAGAAGGCCCTGCGGGCGAAGGATTGAGCAATAGCATTATATATAGTTTACTCGAAGATCGCCAGGGAAATATCTGGATTGCAACAAATTACGGACTGAATCATTTCGATGCAAAAACTAAGAAATTCAGTTCATTTACTAGCACTGCAAGTTGTTCAAACTGTATAAGCAACAATAACGTATTCGGACTTTACGAAGACAAACAGGGCATTCTATGGATAGGAACAATGGGTGGCGGCTTAAACAGGTATGATCCAAAGACAGGTCGTTTTACAAATTACACCGAATCCGAAGGACTCGCGAACAATGTCGTGTATGATATTATTCCTGACAACAACAATCATTTATGGATGAGTACCAATCATGGCATTTCAAAATTCGATCCTTCGACGGGGATATTCACTAATTATGATGTTTCGGACGGATTACAGGGTTTTGAGCATAACCTTGGCGCAGCTTTCCGCAACAGTAAAGGTGAATTGTTCTTTGGAGGAATGAATGGCTTTAACATTCTTAAAACTGAAAAGGTACCGGACAAAAAAAATATTTCACCGGCATTGATCACGGGATTCAAGATATTTAACGAGGTGAATTATCGCGAATATACCGACGGCGATACTATTGTTCTGGACTACAAGGACAATTTTTTCACTTTTCTTTTTGCTATGCTCGATTTCAGTGATGCTTCCAAAATTCAGTACGAATACCTTCTCGAAAATATCGATAAGCGCTGGCGCCGGACAGACGCTCAGCGCACATTTGCAGAATATACGAATATTGAACCCGGAAAATATAAATTCCATTTGCGAAGCATTGTGCCGA
>CAZEWB010000400.1:1919-4229 GCA_964515655.1 uncultured Bacteroidales bacterium | reverse complement strand
ATAACAGAAACAGGGGTAATGTCCATATAAGCTACCATAGTGCATGGGGAAGTCCCGGTAATTGTAACTGTGGAAGTATAGGTACATGAATTACCGTTACTGGTTGCGATGGTCAGAACAACTGTATACGTGCCGACAGCATTCAAGTTAACCAGGGGGTCCTGAACTGTGGAAGTGAAAACAATATTCTGAAGATTGTCATAGATAACCCAGTTCCACATTGTAATGCCAGATGATGCATAAGATGAATCGATAAACTGAATCGCGCCGTTGGGATTTTCATAATAAAAGAACATTGCATTGCAGTTCAGGTTGGTTGTATCATACAGGACAACATATGCACTTGTTGTGCAGCCATTTACATCGGTTACTGTTAAATAATACGTGCCTACACAAAGATTTGTTATAGTTGGGGTTGTAGCTCCGGTATTCCACTGATAAGTGTAACCGGGACTTCCGCCTGAAGATACTGCAGTAATTGAGCCGTCACACTGTCCTGTTGTTGGCTGAGTTGAGGTAGTTGTTACTACCAGTGTGCAAGTGCCAAGATAAACTGAATCGCAGGATGAACCGCTGCATCCGCCATAGGTTGTAATGCTCAGGCAAACCACGTAAGAAGTGTTGGAAGGTAACTGCATCACAGGATTCTGAAGCGCTGAGGTGTAACTTGCACCGCCACCCTGGAAGGTCCATGTCCAGCTGTTTACCGAATCTATAGGTGTGTTCACTGAGTCGACATACCCGTAAAAATAATAAATGCTGCCGCTGTTCTGGAATGTAAAATTCGGTTGGCAGTTCTGCCCTGGTGTAAACAATGTTGCAGTGGCCGATTCGGAACATCCGCCGGCATCGGTTACGTTAAGTGTATAGGCGCCGGGGCAAAGGTTCGATATCTGGTTAGTGGTCTGGCCTGTGTTCCAATAGTAAGTGTAAGGAAGGGTGCCGCCGGAAACGGTAGCGATAACGGAACCGTCGCAGCTGCCTTGCGTCGGTTGGGTCTGCTGTATGATCACATTAAGGTTGCAGTTGTCAATAATTACTGAGTCGCAGAATGATCCGCTGCAACCGCCGTAGGTTGTAATGCTAAGGCATACGTAATATGTGCCAGAAGTCATAAATGATACTCCCGGATGCTGACTGGTAGAAGTAGCTGGAGTACCACCTGCAAAGGTCCATGACCATGAACTTACAGAGTCAATAGGAGTGTTCATTGAGTCAACGTACCCGTAAAAGTTTACCCATCCGCCGTTGTCCTGGTAATAAAAGAATGGTGTACAGTTCTGCCCGGAAGCGATTATTGTCATCAGGGCGAAAGCAAAAGAAAGAAAAAGTGTTTTCATACTATTTGGTTTTTTAATTGTTTTCTGTCTGAAAGAACGCATTTTTTTAAAAAGGTTGCCTGAGAAATTAAAAAAAGTAACGAATACCGCCTCTGAGTCCCCAGCTATACCATTTTTGCTGGAATCCCGAGCCTTTCTCCGAAGCATTTATCAAAAGACCTTTTATTTCGGGACCGGCAAAAAGCATAAATTTTGTTCCGGGATAATAGTTAAACTGAACTTTTAATCCTCCCGACAATACAAATTTCCTTAACGGGAAAATGTCGTTGGGGAGAAGTACTTCTTCCGTGCCGTTGAATAACGAACCGTTACGCAGCATAAGGAATCCGGGAATAATGCCTGCACTGAATGTATAGCCCCATTTACCCTTGTTTATTTCTATCCCTGCATATAGCGGGAATTCGATCAGGGAATAGTTCGCTTTCAATTTAGAATAATCAGCAGTATCGAATTTTGTAATTGCTAGAGAGTCGAATACCGAAACTGGTATCGTATCAATTTCGTAAGACTGAACCGAATCGGCAACATGAATTACCGAGTCAGCTACATAAGTATAATGCCAGTATAATGTCGAATCTACCTGATAGTAATTTCCATTAAAAGTAAATGTATAAGGCGTACCATTATAATACTGATCGTAATGAGTCCGGGGATTGAAAAGTACGATTTCGTAGTCTGTGAGTTCGCTGAACATATTATAGTTAATTCCCGCAGAAGCAATAAATGAATTTTTGTGCAAATTGAGCATTAAAGATAAGTTGTAAGAACTTATGCCGGGTTCAAGTGCATTGTTCCTTGTGTCAGCCAGAAGTGAAGTTTCGGGGTTAAGTGATTTTATACTGCTGTTGAGATAATGTGCGGAAACAGAAAGATCGGCCGACCACCGGTATGGATCATAATGAGAGATGTCTCTTCCTGTATATTCATAAAAAACTGTATTCATTCCAAATTGTGGTATCGAAGAGAAAGT
>CAZEWB010000400.1:0-1909 GCA_964515655.1 uncultured Bacteroidales bacterium | reverse complement strand
TGTGTTGGGTGTGTTTGGTTTTGTTTTTGGGTTCATCTTTTCTACGGTGTAGATCACTGAATTTGTCAGAACTGTATTAACAGTAGAATGTGCAACGGATGTTTCAGTATTATTCAGGTCTGCAGAGATCTTGCTTTCAGGTTCAGTATTATTGCTGGTGTAACTTAAAGCCGCATTTTCGGAATCAGAGTTGTCGATAACAGGAGAATGTTTGTTAACTGAAGATACATTATTATTATAGATATTATCCGGACTTTTCAGATCGTTCGTTATTTGTGCCGGATGGTTATTGTTCTGCGAGATGTTCTCTGTGATGAGGTTATTATTGCCTGTAGTTGGTATTGAAGAAGATGTTTTCGTTTCAGCAGTTGTTATGTTTTCATACAGATTTATATTGTTATCTGCAAAGTTTTGTATTAAATGTTTTCCTGAAATGCTGGTTTCATTAGTGTTTCCGGGCTGAAAGTAATATATCGAACTAACTATAACCACAACAGCCGGAATGATGTAATAAAAGGGGTTAATTCCTGTTGCAGGTTTTAATATTGTTTTCCCGGCTTCTGACTTTGCCCATGTCTTCTCGAAGAATCCTTCCGGAAGGCCGGACTCAAGACCGCCAAGCCTTTCGCGGAATACATCATCGACTTTATCGTGTCCGTTTTTCATATAGTGGGAGTTTTTACTGTATTACTTATTTTATTTTTCAGGAAGCCACGGGCTTTCAGTAACTGGGTCTTAGAAGTGTTTTCGCTGATCTTCAGTTCCTGTGCGATCTCCTTATGGCTCATCTGTTCGAATACATACATATTGAAAACAGCCCTGTATCCTGCAGGCATCCCGTTTATCATCTCAAGAAGTTTTTCATGAGAAAGAGAACTGGTCTCGCTGTAGTCCTCTGTTTCTTCTGAAACTGATATTCCATCGAAACTTTCGTCAAGGGAAATAAAATTGTCTTTGGCCTGACTCCTTATAAAATTCAATGATGTATTAACTGCAATTCTTTTCATCCACGCTATGAACTGCGCATCGGCATTATAATTGAAATCTGGTATTGCGTTGAATACTTTTATCATTGTTTCCTGCATTACATCCTGTGCATCGTTTCGGTTGCGGCAATAACGGAGGCATATTCCCATCATCCAGGGGGAATGTTTCTGAAACAACTGACGGAAAGATTCCTTATCGCCTTTCTTACAGCCGTTTATCAAAACATCGTCATTTACCTTAACATTCATTTATATTTGATATAACACAGTAATACGGAAAAGTTGCCTGAAAATTCAGAAAAAAATGGATCTGATTCAGTTTTTTATCAGAATGCTCTGTTCAGACTTTATTTTCAGAAGATACATGCCGGGTGCAAGGTGGCGGATATTAACTGACGCTTCGTTGCTATTAACAGGTACTGCCATAATTTCCCTGCCGCTGATATCATAGATGGTCAATACATCTTTTATAAATGTTTCTGTTGACCTTATGATCACATATTCGCCTGCAGGATTTGGATAGAACTGAAATGAAGATACGCTTGATGTTTCAATATTTACAGCGTAAGTGAATATTATTTTCAGATCATTCCTGTTTGAATTTATTATCAGTGGCGAAGGATAATCAGAGTAACATGTATCGCCAAAAGATAATTGCAGATTTGAAACATTATCCGGGGGAGAATGGTTGATAGCGTTGCCGGAAATACCTACTTCTACAGTCGTATCATTCAGAATTGTCAGCTGGAACTGCAGTCCTGCCGGCATGTTCTGTGATGTGTAATGAATACTTTCCTGTAACAATCCGGATGTTTTAAAAGTGTCGTTAAGTAAAGTAAGCGTCATGACAGTTTTAAAACATCCGGATTGTTACAGGAAAGTATTCATTACACATCACAAAACCACCAAACACACCCAACACA
>CAZEWB010000399.1:0-4233 GCA_964515655.1 uncultured Bacteroidales bacterium | reverse complement strand
TGTGTTGGGTGTGTTTGGGTTTTTGTGGTTTATACACGTACGCAAACACCACGACGCCCAAGAAGCCCAATTCAGCCATGCGCAAAGTAGCAAAAGTGCGTCTGACAAATCAGCAGGAAGTCATTGCATACATCCCGGGTGAAGGCCATAACTTACAGGAACACTCTATAGTTCTTGTCCGCGGTGGCCGTGTAAAGGACCTCCCCGGTGTAAGGTATCATATTGTTCGTGGCGCTTTAGACACAGCCGGTGTTGAAGGCCGCAAACAGAGGCGTTCGAAATATGGCGCCAAACGCCCGAAAAAATCCGCAGTTAAAAAATAATCAGTGACAGGATATGAGAAAATCAAAACCCAAGAAAAGAATCATTCTGCCGGACCCACGTTTTAAAGATATAGTGGTTACACGTTTCGTCAACAACATGATGGAATCCGGTAAAAAATCTACTGCTTACACCGTTTTCTACGATATGATGGATCAACTGGAGAAGAAATCACAGGAAGCCGGGATCTCTACAGTTGAATACTGGAAAAAGGCCATGGAAAACGTCACTCCCCAGGTAGAAGTAAAAAGCCGTCGTGTGGGAGGCGCTACATTTCAGGTACCTACCGAAATACCTGCTGAACGTAAAGTTACTGTCAGCATGAAGAACCTCATACTTTTTGCCCGCAAACGTGCAGGTAAGAACATGAGCGATAAACTTGCCGCCGAGATCATTGCAGCATATAACAACGAAGGTGGCGCATTCAAGAAAAAAGAAGATACACACAAAATGGCTGAAGCAAACAAAGCATTCTCTCATTTCCGTTTCTAAGAGTTCAGGTGGTAGATGGGATACGATCTTTTACATACGAGAAATATTGGAATAATGGCTCACATCGACGCCGGAAAAACCACTACCACTGAGCGTATTTTATATTATACAGGCCTCACGCACCGCTTAGGAGAAGTTCATGAAGGTTCCACAACTATGGACTGGATGGTGCAGGAACAGGAACGCGGTATTACAATTACATCGGCAGCAACCACTACATTCTGGAATTTCCGGAATGAAGTATACCGTATTAATATAATAGACACTCCCGGACATGTCGACTTTACAGTTGAAGTTGAACGTTCCCTGCGCGTACTTGACGGCGCTGTTGCTGTTTTCTGCGGAGTGGGCGGAGTTGAACCTCAGTCCGAAACCGTCTGGAGACAGGCCGATAAATACAAGGTCCCCCGCATTGCCTTCGTAAACAAACTCGACCGTTCAGGGGCTGATTTCGTTGGCGTACTGATACAGATTGAGAATAAATTAAAAGCAAATCCCGTTGCTATACATTATCCTATAGGAACCGAAGAAAATTTTACCGGGCTTATCGACCTCATTGACATGAAGGCTCTGATATGGGACACCGAAAGCCTGGGCGCAAAGTATTCCATCTCGGAAATTCCGGCAGATCTGCTTTCAACAGCAAAAGAATACCACGAAAGCATGCTGGAAAAAGTCGCCTATTGCGATGATGTGCTTCTTCAAAAATTCCTTGATCACAAAGACAAAATCACACCAGACGATATTTACAATGCTATACGCCGCGCTACAATTGCTCTTAAGATCGTTCCCGTTACATGTGGCTCAGCTTTCAAGAACAAAGGGATACAGAAACTTCTTGATTCTATTGTTGCTTTTCTCCCCAACCCTTTCGAGATCGGTGCAGTTGAAGGTATCAATCCTCACAACGAAAAAACTGAAAAGAGGGAACCGGATGCTTCGCAGCCTCTTGCAGCCCTCGCATTCAAAATAGCCAGCGACCCATACCAGGGCAAACTTGCATATCTTCGTATTTATTCCGGTAAATTCAAAGCCGGAGATACGCTCTTTAATACCCGCACCGAAAAACGCGAACGTATCTCACGAATATTCCACATGCACGCCAACAAACAGAATCCCGTTGATGCAACCGAAGCAGGTGACATCTGCGCTGTGGTTGGTTTTAAAGATATCAAGACCGGCGATACTCTTTGTGATGAGAAGAGGAGGATCGTTCTCGAATCAATAAACTTCCCCGCTCCCGTACTTGGAATTGCCATCGAACCTGTAAATCAGGCCGACGTCGAAAAACTTTCAACATCCTTAAATAAGTTGAAGAGGAAGATCCTACTTTCAAAGTAACACAGAATGAATTTACCGGTCAGACCATCATAAACGGAATGGGAGAACTACACCTCGAAATTATCACCGACCGACTGAAAAGAGAACTGAACCTTCCGGTTAACCTCGGTAAACCTATGGTTGCATATCGTGAAACTCCTACAGAAGTTGCCGAGATCCATGAAATTTTCAAAAAACAACACGGTGGCAGAGGCCGTTTTGCTGAAATAAAAGTTCAGATGGGACCTACCGATAAAAAGGCTTCGGGACTTCAATTCGTTAATGCAATAAAAGGCGGCGTTCTTCCAAAAGAGTATATTACAGCCGTTGAAAAAGGCTTCCGTGAAGCAATGTCTAACGGTCCCCTTGCCAGCTATCCCCTGGATAATCTTAAGATAACTCTCACCGACGGCTCATTCCATGCAGTCGACTCAGATGCCCTTTCGTTCGAGATCGCAGCAAAAATCGCTTACAGTAACGGCGTTATTAAAACCCGTCCCACATTACTTGAGCCTGTAATGAGCGTTGAAGTTGTAACACCTGAAGAATATATGGGTGACGTAATGTCGGATATTAACCGCCGCAGGGGGCAGATACTTGGAATGGAAGAAAGAGCCGGGGCTCGTGTTGTAAAAGCGCTTGCGCCTCTGGGCGAACTCTTCGGCTACGTTACCATACTTCGTACAATAACCTCAGGCAGGGCATCGTCGACAATGGAATATCATCATTACGAGAATATTCCCTTTGAACTTGCCGCAGAAATAATTGAAAAAACAACAGGAAAAAAGATATATATCTGTTAACCATGAACCAGAGAATCCGAATCAAACTGAAATCGTACGACCATAATCTGGTCGACAAGTCTGCCGAAAAAATCGTTAAAACGGTAAAGACAACAGGAGCTGTAATAAACGGCCCCATACCTCTGCCGACACATAAAAGGATTTTTACGGTGAACCGGGCAACATTTGTAAACAAAAAATCCCGTGAACAGTTCGAACTTTGTTCCCACAAGAGGCTGATTGACATTTACAGCAGCAACAGCAAAACTGTGGAAGCATTGATGAAACTCGAGCTACCCAGCGGTGTTGATGTAGAAATAAAAGTCTGACACTAAATAATAACTAAAATGCCAGGATTAATTGGAAAAAAAGTCGGGATGACCTCGATTTTCAGTGCCGAGGGTAAGAATATACCATGCACTGTTTTACAGGTAGGGCCCTGCGTAGTAACCCAGGTGAAAACCGATGAAAAGGATGGTTACAAAGCCCTTCAGGTTGCTTTCGAAGACAAAAAAGAAAAGCACACCAATAAACCCGAAATGGGTCACTTTAAAAAGTCCGGAGCTGCTCCCAAAAGACTCTCCCGTGAGTTCTGGGGATATAAGAATGACTGGAATCTGGGTGATACCATAACCGTTGAGATCTTTAACGATGACGTTTTTGTAGATGTCTCCGGTATTACAAAAGGTAAAGGTTTCCAGGGCGTTATTAAACGTCATGGATTCAGCGGTGTTGGTGGCACAACCCACGGTCAGCACGACCGTCTCAGGGCTCCCGGTTCATTGGGTGCAAGTTCTTACCCCTCAAGGGTTCTTAAGGGCATGCGTATGGCCGGACAGCACGGAAACCGCAGGGTAAAGGTCATAAACCTTCAGGTAGTAAAAGTAATTCCCGAACAGAATCTTATGCTTGTCAAAGGTTCGGTACCGGGCGCGAATGGTTCATACATAATAGTTGAAAAGTAATGGAACTGAAAGTATATAACATAGAAGGAAAAGACACCGGAAAAAAAGTTCAGATCAATGATGAACTTTTCGGCATTGAACCTAACGATCATGCCATATATCTGGATGTCAAACAACACATGGCCGACCTGCGTTCAGGTAACAGCCAGACCAAGGAAAAAAACGAAGTAATTGCCAGTACCAAAAAACTGAAAAAGCAAAAGGGTACAGGCGGTGCACGTGCCGGTAGTGCAAAGTCACCAATCCGCAAAGGCGGCGGACGCACATTCGGACCCAAACCGAGGGACTACGACCAGAAGATCAACAAAAAGGTAAAAAACTGGCCCGTCTTTCCGCTTTCATATATAAAATCA
>CAZEWB010000398.1:0-4254 GCA_964515655.1 uncultured Bacteroidales bacterium | reverse complement strand
CTGTTAGCTAAAATTTAAAAGTGAACTGTTTAAAAATTAAAAGTGAACCATATTTAAATCACTATTTTTGACCTTTTGAACGTCAACAAGGTTGTTTTCACGCCAGAATCTAACTTCAGAAAATAAGTTGTTTAATGGATAAATGCGTAATTCAATAGTATCGTAAGGGTCAGCATGAGTTTTTAGCACCAAATTGTTAATAGAAATTTTTCTGTAAGCATCGGCAGTTCTTTGTAATCTTAGGCAGAAAATGTCTTTAGTGGATTGAAAAGGCGGTTTTATTTTAAATTCTCTGAATAAAGACTTTTTCTCTTCCATAGCTTTTTGAAATCTGTAATAAGGAACTTCCTGAGTCGTGCTGTGAACCTGGCGATAGTTATATCTGTGAATTTCATAGTTAAGAACGCCCTGAGCCTGTTTAATATCGATGACCTGCTCTCTGGCACAGGTTCTGATAAGCCGGTCCTGAAGCCAGCCATAAGGCCGTTCAATTTTACCTTTTGCCTGAGGCGATAGAGCATATATTATCTTAACGCCGCAGTCATTTAAGACCTGTTTCCACTGGGTATCGACTTGGTCAGTTACTTTACGATGTTCGCGCCATACAGAGTCTCTACCCTGAACAAATCTGAATATAGAATGTGAGTCAACATAGAAAGAATAGGGTAGCCCATATTTGAGAAATATCGATTCCATAGCAACAATATGATCCCATGAAGTTTCTTTTCTGATAAGCTTAGCATAGAACATAAATCTGCTGAAATCATCTATGGATGTTATCAGGTACCATTTTTCCTGGGCATACGGGCTCCATTTATGCCAGGAAGAATCATGCTGTATCAATTCTCCGGTGTAATTAGTCAGCACCTCACGGTCATGAGTTGTTCTTTTGGGCTTTTTGAGATAGAAATTATTCTTTTTGGCCCTATTAATGATAGTGGGCAAAGATACTTTCTGACGGTATTCTTTTTCTAATCTGTCCTTGATGTAGCTGTAGTTGTAGGATCTTAGCGGTACGTCTTTGTCCTGTATCAGTTCTTTTTCAATGCTTAGTTCTTTTATGATATTTTTCTCGATGTTTTGCGATATTTCCCGTGTTGCGGTTTCCCTTTGGTATTGAATCGTGAAGTTCTGAGGATCTTTATGATAGTTGTTTACTAAAGCAAAAAATCTCGTTTTCCCAATACCGAGTATTTCTCTGATGTAATTACTTTTGAGCTCCTTTTTCAAGTATCGTTCAATAAGCTCCTTAACCTGACTATCCGTAAACTTCTTATGCAGTTGCGCCATAATCTAAATCCTCCTTTTTTAGATTCAGATTATAACATTTTTATCAAAAAAGTAAACTGTATTTTTAAGAGTTCACTTTTAAACTTTAAATCTTACAAAAAGAGTTCACTTTTAATTCTTAATTGACAGGGGGATTAGATTATCTTGACTTTTTTTGAATTCCGGCTATATTATAAGGAAAGCCTTGTTACTCGCGAGTAAATGTCGGTAAAATGTCGTAATAAGGAAGAAGAAGCATTAAACTTCTGGATTAAGGTATGTGTCTAATATAATAAATAATAGATTGCTTCGTCTACAACTCGCAATGGCTGATATCTGGGGGGTGGAAGATGGAAAGAGTTAAGACTGGCCTCATGGTGATTATAGCCGGGTTGCTTATAACCGGCTTTTTCAATTTCGGATGGGCTTCTTCAATAATGATTCAGACCAACGATCCTGTTCCTCAAAACTGTGATACCATTCCTGTGCATAGTTATTTCAATGTATGGGTACAGTCAGATGCAGACATGGGAGATACAACCAGGGTAAGGATAAACACAAACTTTGATACCATTAACACAGTAATCCTGAAAGCAATTACCCCGCCGGGTCCAAACAGGGAATACCGCACCATAGACAGTCCAATAAGGGTATGGGATCAATTACCTGCCCCCCTGCCTCCTTCATTTTTCTGCAGTAATTTTATCCGCGGGATGATGGCTCAGATGGTCAGAGCTACGGCAATCGATCTTGGAGGAATACAGGATAGTGCCCCGATAGTTTTAAACACTACCCCCCCTCCCTTTTTTAACACATTTTTTCTTTCTAACGGAAACACTGCGGGAGTTATTGTATCTGTAAGTCCTGATAATGATGGAAACTCAGATTTTCTGAATATAAATTTTTCATCGGATGATACAGGTCCTTCGTGGGTAATTATCGATACGAATAGAAACGGTATGTTTGAACTTACTCAGGACTGGACAATACCTGGGGACTGGACTTGTTATAAATGGGCTAATGGAAATCAGAATATGGTTTTATTTTGGGATGGGAGAGACCCCAGGACGGGACAGACTCTTCCGAATGGGATGTACAATATTGGTATGCACATTGAATCCTGCAGGACGGGTCAGTGGAGGGAAAATACAACAACTCTAAAAGTTATACTTTTTTCCGCCAGTTGTTCGGGGACGATAAGTGATGCGTTACTGGCTCCAGTCGTTAACGCAAAAGTTCAGATGGGCAATCCCGAATGTTTTGGCTGGGTAATGACTGATACATCCGGGAAGTATGTTATTAATGGATTAAAGCCAGGCACATACCACGCACACGTAGAAGCACAAAACTATGCATTTGCAGATAGCGACGGAATTTCAATTACAGGATTCAGCCCAGGTATAAACTTTATCTTAGGCGGCCCGGGCAATATAAATGTAGATGTTCAACTGAGCCAGCCAAATTCTACCGGTGATACTTTGTACGGAAAAGTAGACATCTGGAGCACAGAAAAACCTTATGGCACAGGAATCGGGACAAGTTTTGGACCAGGCCAGGGTTTAAAGAGTTACGGAGTTTCACTTGCTCCCGGAGATTACATGCTGAAAGCATTTCTGCCCCAGTATGCTTCTCAGATTTTTGGCCCTATCGCAGTCGCTACAGGTGCAAATACGAGTTGCACGATTGTTCTGAATAAAGCCGGCTCCATTTCCGGAACAGTGACACTTCCTGAACCAAATGCAACCGGAAATACTATGTTCATAGGAATTAATGCCAAAGGTATACAAATTGACAACCGCGGGTTTGGGGGAGCAAATATACTCCCTGGTCAGAATGAAGGACAGTTTGTGGTTTATGACCTCATTCCGGATACATATGAACTTCAGGCGCACAGTGATAAATATCCCGACCTCTTTGTTTCAAACGTCAAGGTAAACACAGACACGATAGGTGTTGTACTTGGTTTTACATCCGGCAGTAGAATTACCGGGAATGTATTTTTGAAGAAACGCAACACGCCGGTTTCTAATACTGCGATGAAGATTGAAGCGTATTCTCCGGCGATAAACCGCGGCGTAGTTGTTGACATTTCCTGCAATACTTCTCCTTCTAACGAGACCAAATCTTATAACCTCCGTGGGCTTGAGCCTGGTAAATACTTCTTAAAGTACAAACTTGAGGGGTTCGAACTTCCACCGATGATTTGTGATTTGAACGTCAACGAAACAAAATACCTCAACGTCGTTCTGGAAAGAGCAAAAGGAGTGATTACCGGAAAGGTTGCCAGTGCAAAGTCCCAGGACTACCCCATAATTGGAGTGTATTATGCGAGATTGAGTGGGACAAATGAGTCTGGTGCCGTTACTGTGGATACAGGTGCTTACACTGCAAATACGGGAGCATATAAAATTATGAATCTCTCTACAGGCCAGTACATATTGATTGCAAATAAATGGACGACTTGGGGGCTCCCAACAGGTGAATATCCCTCTCTTACCAAGCAGGTCTTTGTTGCCGGCAGCGATACCGTTTCAAATGTGGATTTTAACCTTATGTCTGATACTCCCTGCACAATTACCGGAGTAGTGAGTTACACCGGCACAAAAGGATATAATTTAGTTGGAAAGATGGTTTATGCAATGCCGGCAGCTGCAGAAATGAAAGGGTATCAGTCTGGGTGGCAGTTTCCAATTCAACCGGGCAACTTTTATGTTTTCAGGGGTTTAATGCCCGGTGCATACAAGATTAAGGTAGATACAAATTTAGATACTTCAAACGATGTGTATGGCAGGATAATTCCGGAGGCAATCTGTGAGCCCAGGCTTGTGAACGTGATAAGCGGAGGCATAGCAGTAGTAAACATCGAACTCCGGGATGGGCATAAGATTAAGGGCAATGTTGTTCTGCCAGGTCCCCTGAGTTATGAATTCCACTGCGGCGTTGACGCCCGCATAAAAGGACCACATCCTGAAGAAAACCACTCTG
>CAZEWB010000397.1:0-4256 GCA_964515655.1 uncultured Bacteroidales bacterium | reverse complement strand
TTTTCTTCACTCCCTTTAGGGCCGGGGCAAATGAAGAAAATTTATTTGCTTTAGTTGTAAACAAACGATTATCCATATTACAAATTTCTGAAAAATAAAAATAGACAATTGTATTGAAAGAAAAAAACAATAAAATTGATTAATTTAGCTTACTGTATTTGTCAATCTGAAATAATCATAAACAAAAATCATATGGCATTAATTGAAAATACCGATTTCGTAGCGATAAATAAGGCCGGCTATTACGTTGGCAGGCGTACACTGCAGCAACATGGTAATATTGTTGCAACAAAAACAAAACTTATCATCAATATCATCTACACTATGGATGTGATGCAGAAAGCCTTTGGTGGTGAAAGTGATGCAAAAACAGGATACCGCGAAGTTGATGAGCCTTTGAATCCTTTTAATGTAAAAAAGCAGTTCAGGGCTATAAAAGATTCGGTCCATAATGTTGGCGAAGCCACAAAAGACCTTAAGAGTTCGTGGAAAGAAGCAGGGCAGGACTTCAAAAAAATGCGCGACCAGGGCAAATACCACGGACTGATACTTGAAATTGCAAAAGACAGCGAATCAGTAAAGGATTTCGAGGAACGTGTAATGGGACTGGCCGAAGACCACCCCGCAAGCCTTGTTATTCCTGTCGAAAATATAAAAGAGTTCAAAGCCGGTTTTTTAGGAAACTGTAAACTGACTCTCGACAACGGCCAGGTAATGAAGATCTTTATGGTAAGCGGAAAAAAAGCCGTAAAACAAATGCTCAACAAATAGCAACTATACTTGGAACGGGATGAATTCTTACATTTTTCATTAGTCGGCAGTCGCCAGTCAACAGTCAGCAAAATTGCCAATTGCCGACTGAAGATTGCCGACTTTAAAATGTACTGTTTTATCCCGTTTGCAGTATAATACTGCCCCCATGCCTCCGCCCAACACCCTACTGATCACCGATTACCGATCACTGATCACTGTCCCCAACTAACTACAACCTCTTCCTCCTCTTCTTCGGCATGCCCGGCAGTATGTGTCCCAGTCTGTTGCGTATGAGTTTGAAGGAATTTATATGTCTTTCCTTTTTTGTAGTGTATATATCACCGATCGTAATAAGAATACCGGTTTCCTCAACTTCGCCAAAGTGATTGTTAATGGCCGTACCGAATGTTTTCATCGTAGGTGAAATGTTCATATATGAGTTGATGAGCGGTGGGATGGTTTCGCCAAGCGCCCTTACAGTTTTCGAAAGTATTTTATAATTTTCCAGATAGTTTTCGCCATTGAAGATCTTTTCGAGGTTACGCACGGGAGTTTCAGGCTTGATCTCATGAATAGGTGTTACCAATCCTTCTTTATCACCGAAATATTTCTGAAGGAAAAAAAGTATCATATCTCTTGCGGGTCTGTTAAAGTCAGGGTACATAGTTACTTTTCCGAAGAAATACTTGATATCGGGATGTAATATTATTAGAGCTCCAAGACCGTCCCACAGGTTATCAAGAGCGAATATTCCTTTGCGTGAATTTACAGTTGCCTGGTATGCGGGTTGAACAAAACTCCGTCCGAGTTCAATAGTGGTCTGCATATATTTTCTAACGAAGGCGTCGGAAAAGTTGAACAGTTCTGAAGTTGAAAGTACCTGTGTCCCCTTTTCTGCCGCATGTTTGCAAAGAATAAACCGATAGCCGCCCAGAATTTCCCTGTCTTTAGGATCCCATACAATGATCTGCTCATATTGTGTTTCGGAAGTGTCGAATTCGTCAAGGTCGAGGTCTTTGCCGGTACCACCGCCCGCGCTTCGGAATGTCAGCTCGCGCAACCGCCCGATCTCTTTAATGACATTGGGAGAATTCCTGCCATTGACGAGGTATATCTCGTTATTTCCGAAATTCGTCTGCCTTATGAATTTGTCAGGCGTAAGTTCGCTGATGATCGTATCAACAGGTATGGGAGGGATTATCCATTTCATAGTTCATGTTAAGTAAATAAATTCTTCTGTGAAAAAAATTCCAAGAACCAAATTCCAGGTCCAAAGCCCCAAGAAATGAAAAAGAGATTTGCTCCACTTGAAGTTGATGCTTTAATAAGTTGCCGTTTCGTATCCATTTTTTCTACGGTATTTTTAACAGTACGAAGATATAAAATAACATCCACAGCAAACTGCAATAATCTTTCACAAAGATCATTTTTCTTTTCCATTTTTCTTGCTTTTTTTTATCCTTTGAATTTGGAATTTGAAATTTTGGACTTGGGGCTTAATTACTGTCTTTTTGCGTATCATCAGTTATAAATTATTCAGTTGATTTTCTTTTTGTAGTTCATAAACCCGCAGTCTTAACTTTTCAGCCCATTCTTTATCGGTAGATGCCGTCCCGAATTCTTTATAGGAAACAGGATTCCCGAAAACAAAAGTGATTTCGTTTCCTTTTTGACGGTACATTTCATCTACCAGATAGAACATTTCGAGATTGGCTTTTATGCCTAAAAATGTCCTTAAAGATGCCAGGCGGTAAAAGAAATTAGAATTTCTAAGATGGATATATACGGGAATAATATCACGCTTGTATTGTCTTGCTTTGGTGACAATGGTCTTCTTCCATTCCAGATCGTAAATCTTACCTTTGGTTTTCCTCGAAACAAGCCCGGCCGGGTAATACAGGATCTGCATATCGCTTTTATATGCGCTTTCTATTTGTCCCGACAGGCTGCGGCTCTGCGAACCAAAAAGGTTTATGGGAATGAAAATACATTTGAGAGGGGCAAGGAACATAAGAACATCGTTGACCATAAAGCGTAGTTCGCCAAGACGCGAGTGAACCGTTGAGACAAGAACCATGCTGTCAATTGCCCCCTGGGGATGGTTGGCGGCAAAAATAAAACGCCCTTCTTTGGGTATGTTCTCAAGACCGATGATATTTACTTTTATTTTAAAGTATTCTACTATCGCTCTGGCAAAATCAACACCCATCAATTCTTTGTTGTGTATAAGAAAATGATTCATGTCATTCTGATGGATAACCCTTTTCAGGTAACGGATCACAAAACCGGGCATCCACTTTAGCAGGCGCGGATTCTTTGAAGCGATGACCTCTTCGATATCAACTTTGAAATATTTTTCCTGATCGTCGGACAAATTGAATTATTCTTTAATGTTTTTTGGAAGATGCAAACTTAGCCATTTTTCTTAAGAACTGATGTTACACATAATTTTTTGACACGAATTACACGAATTTACACGAAAAACACCTATGTGTTATTTAAAGTGTGGGAAGCACGAAGCGCGAAGTTGAGGGGGGCATGAGTCCGGTGCATGGGATTAATAAATCCCCCGCTCACTACCCATAACTCATGCGACTTCGTGCTTCTGACTTCGTGCTTCCCACACTTTAAATTAATTATGCGTGTATGTTGTTTTAATATTTTATTTACTTTTACAACAAAAAAGAATATGAACGAAGAAAATATAAACACAGAAAATACCGGACCAAAACCTCCGGTAGTAATCGACGGCCTTACCCAGCCCGGTTTTCCTGCAAAAGTATTTACATGCCTGTTCTTTCAGGATTGTATGGTCTTTTGTAAAACAGGAAGTTTCTCAACCAATGCAGCCGGTACTATGCAGGCATCCCTCGGTGGATTCACCGGCGCTGCTCTTATCGGAAGCGCTATTGGCGCCATAGTTGATTCTGCATCGGCCGACAGCAGATCAAAACAGGCGGCTTCAATGTCAGCGCTTGATCCTGCAGATATCGTTAAGGCACATAAGAATAATTTTATAGTTCCCTATAACACTGTCAGCAATGTCGAGATAAAAGGGCCTAATTTTGCCGGCGAAGTTAAAGTAATTGTATGTTTTTCAGGAAAAGAAAAATTCCGCATCGACAGGCAGTCGAAAGCTTCCGCAAAATATATAGTTGATACTTTTTCCTCGTTCCTGCCAGGGAAGGTGAAAGTTTAACAACCATTCCACCAACTTACTCTTCCACTCAGCAATTGTTTGTTTTATGATTCTCCGGCTTTTGCCCAATCCCCACCTCCCGTCATTCTGAACTTGTTTCAGAATCTCCCAAAACCCAATATGTATAATTTACAATAAAGCTAGGGCATGATGAGATTGTTTAAAAACAAAAAAAAGAGATAATGCCGGTTTTTTCTTTTAATGGGTTTAATAGGGGTCGAATTCTGTAATAAATCCCCAATTCCCTAACCAAAGAAGGGCGTTTTATTTTTGCCGCCAACCATCCCCAGGGGGCAATTGACAG
>CAZEWB010000396.1:0-4270 GCA_964515655.1 uncultured Bacteroidales bacterium | reverse complement strand
GATCTTGGGTCTTGGATCTTGGGGCTTATTCACTGTCTTTTTGCGTATCATCAGTTCTTAATTGTAAATGGCTATAAGTATTCAAGTATTGTCTCCATTTTCATACCTCTTGAACCCTTAAGCAGAATAAAACTGTCTTTAACCGGGTTGTTTTTGATATAAGCCGCAAGAGACAGCGTGTCTTCAAAAAAATTAAAGGGGTAATCGTTCCTGAACAGAGAATAATCTTTTCCGGCAAGATATACATCTGTAAAACCCAGATCAGTTATCAGGTCAAGAATTTTATTGTGTTCGGTCGTGCTTTCCTGACCCAGTTCGAACATGTCACCAAGGATAATTACTTTTTTGTCTTTTGATATCCTGTAAAAATTCTCAACAGCCGCCCTGGTACTTGTCGGATTTGCATTGTATGCATCATTAAGAATTTCGTTTTTTTCGGTTTTACAGTACTGCGACCTTTTATTCGAAGGTTTATAACCGGAGATTGATTTGTTGATATTTTCGTCGGTAATGCCGAAATGCTTTCCCACTGCGACAGCAGCAATAATATTCTCAAGATTGTAATCACCGCTGAGTTGTGTACCGACTATTTGCTCAGCACCCTGACAGCAACTCCACACAACCGAAATATTAATACCTCCTCCGTGTAATTTTCCTGTTACAAAATTATCTTCATCACCTGAATAAAAAATATCGTTGTCCTTATTTGCAAAGGGGACAAGATGTTTACTTCCTGCGTTAACAAAAGCCTTTCTGTTTCTTTTATGAAGATACCTGAACAGTTCTGTTTTAGTATTAATTACCCCCTGAAACGAACCAAAACCTTCGATATGTGCAACACCTACATTTGTAATAAGACCTATGTCGGGATCAGCAATATTACAAAGAAAATCAATTTCCCCGGGATGATTGGCTCCCATTTCTATTACTGCTATTTCTGTATCTTTTTTTATTGTAAGCAAAGTTAATGGCACACCGATATGATTATTAAGGTTTCCCTGTGTGCAGATAATTTTTTTCTGCGAAGAAAGAACAGATGATATAAGTTCTTTTGTTGTGGTTTTCCCGTTTGTTCCGGTAATTGCCAGAATTACCGACGAACTCTTATGCCTGTGATACTGTGCCAGATCCTGCAATGTCAGCAATACATCAGGAACATGTATTATTTTATCGCCGTTGATATTACTATCATCTGTGACTGAAAAAGCGCAACCCTTTTCAATGGCCTGCAATGCAAATTCGTTACCGTTATAATTCTCACCATGCAAAGCAAAATAAAGAGAATCTGTAATTATGTTCCTTGTGTCTGTAACTACTATAGGATGCCGCAGAAAAACTTTGTAAAGATCTTCAACCTGCATACATTATAATATATAAATAAAAAACCCCTTTTTCAGGGGTTTTGATATTCTTAGTTTAATCCCGAAGCCTGAGTTCCTCCTACCCTGTGCATTGCGCAGCGGAATCCGAGGTCATCACGTGACTGTCTTTCGTCGAGGAAACGGCGTGTTCCGGGAGACATCCAGTATGCGCGGTCTTTCCATCCGCCGCCTTTATATACTCTGGCACGGTTGTTAATCATACTTGTCATAAGGTTACCGCCTCTCATTGAAGGTAATTTATTAGGTTCAGGTTTTTCAGCCTTGCCCTGATAGTACATACGTTCTGAAATTTTATTATCACGGTTTGCATCGCCGCTGGCATAATCAACACTTGATTCAAAATCACCGTCGAGGTAATTCATATTGTCTGAAGTATTGTAATTACGCCTGTCGAAAGCTTCCTCATCGGTTACATTACGGTAACGGATGCGGCCAAGGCTGTCTTTTTCAGCAATATTGCCTTCATCATCACGGTACTGTGTGGTGTATACATTACCACGGAAAGGACGGAATTCGTCGTTGTCTTCAGAGGTAAGAGGACGATAAACATCCATTACCCATTCGTTTACATTACCTGCCATGCAGTACAGACCATAATCGTTAGGCCAGTATGAAGTAACCGGACCCGGTATATCATTTTTATCGTTAAGAGCGCCAGCAACGCCCATAAAGTCTCCACGGCCACGAACAATATTTGCACGTATCTGCCCCATATCATCCTTATCATAACCGCTGCGGTCGTCAACTCTTATATAATGTCCATTCCACGGATATACCCTTTCATGGAAAATACGTTCTTCTGCATACATGTTTCCGATAAGACCAAGTGCAGCAAACTCCCATTCAGCTTCGGTAGGAAGGCGATATTTAGGTAAAAATATTCCGTCTTCTACTCTTACAATACGATAATCGTTATTTGGATCGAGGTCAGGCAACTGGTCTTTAACAGCCCCTGTATACTGTCCTGCAAGATATGCTTCTGAATTAAAGTTTTCTTCACCTGACTGTCCTGTAGGATCAAGCATAAGCAAACCTTCACGTATCATGATAATCTCGTTTACGCGGTCTGTACGCCAGCCGCAAAAGTTATTAGCCTGTAACCAGTTTACACCAACAATGGGGTAATCCTGATAAGCAGGGTGACGGAAATAAAGTTCAACATAAGGCTCGTTCCATCCGAGTTTGCTTCTCCATACTAATGTATCGGGAAGCGCTTCGTGAAAAACCTCAGGGTAGTCAATAAACACCCTTTTAAGCCAGTAAAGGTATTCCCTGTAGTCGACATTTCTTACTTCAGTTTCGTCCATGTAGAATGAAGATACAGTAACCCTTTTGGGAAAGTTGTTCCAATCGTACAGCACATCCTGTTCACATTTTCCCATTGTATAGGTACCGCCTTCAATAAAAACAAGGCCGGGACCTGTTACCTGTTCCTCGTAATAAACATATTCGAAACCACCGTATTTGGAATTGTTGTATTCCCAGCCGGTTGTGTTCGATTTTTTCTTATCACAGGAACTTAACATGAAAGCTGCTGAAATAACAGCCATTCCTGTTAAAACAAACCGTAACTTCATCATATGATTGTTGATTAGGTTATACATTACTTAACTAAAAAAAGGACAATATATTGTTTGTTCCTCATTTTTAATACTAAAATGAAGGGCAACTTATTGGCCTGAACGTTACTTTACTTTTCGAACAAGGGAAAATCATTGAGAATGAGACCTCATGTGCACCCAATGTTTGATTTCGAAGCTGTGATGTTGTCAGGTCGTAACTGTAAGCAAATTTCATTTTTTCCTCAACATAACCGATGAGCATAATAAATGAATCGTAATGGAATGAAAGGTTTTGACGGAACCATGTTCCCACAATAATACCTTTTCTGTTAAGGTATATTCCCCAGTTCATCTGCTGAAAATCCTGCTGTTGTGAAAACAAAAGATTAGGAGAAATTGAAAGGTCGCCTTTTTTTACTCCTGTCCCCTTTAATGGTATAGTTGTTCCGAAATGGAGAGTGAACTTTCTGGGGAGGACTGCATCATCAATTCCCCTGAATGATTCCGTTGGCTGTGTAAGATGATGAATTGCAAGGCCGAAGAAATAGTCACGGTTATAACCGATAAAGCCTGTTGAAAAATCAAAATGCCCCTTGGTATTATCAGTAGGCACAAGGACTTCTGAAGTAGGATAAATGGGACCGTATAAGGGGTGGATCATGTCAGGAAAAATAAACTGCCAGTTGAGTTTTTTCTGAATGTAGGAAGCCTGAAACGCGGCATTAAGCATAAAATTACGGTTGATCTGGAATGTATAAGAATACATACCGCTTATATGCGTGGTATTAATTGCTCCGTCTCCCTGTACATCCTGATAAAGTAAAAGCCCGAGAGACCCCTCAAGCATTTTAACACGTTGATCGTAAGATGCACTGTAAGTAACATAAGTTTTCCCGAGAGCAGGCCACTGATTTCTGTAATTCAGACAGGCACGTGGGCATTTGGGCGTTCCGGTAAGAGCCGGATTAAGATAAAGGGGGTTCGCGTAGAACTGGGAAAACTCAGGATCCTGTGCATTTACACTACTTAACATCCCCAAAACAAGGATAAACCATACTCCAATTAAACGCCTTATCATAAAAGGTATTATTTCATAAAGTGCAATTATACAAATAAACTTTTATTTCGCAAAGTTAATTTCATGTTTTATTTTTACAACCACAATAAAAAAATTAATATTACGTTTTTTTTGCATTGTTCATGTTTTTTTGTAATCATTGATTTAACTAACTTTCAGCACAATGAAACCTGTTTTAATAACAACTCTACTAATTGCACTATTTTTTTCTGATAACGTAATTTCTCAGGTTATTAACAGGAAAATTG
>CAZEWB010000395.1:856-4277 GCA_964515655.1 uncultured Bacteroidales bacterium | reverse complement strand
AAGATAATGTTGGTGAATAACTTTTTTATTCAACACCTCAAAATAGTATTTAGCCCAATTTTGGTAATAAAGTATAATAGTTTATATTTGTACTTGGAACTACTTTTATATGAAGAAACAAACCAATGCAGATTACCGGATTACTTAAAAAAGGTAAGTTTCTGCATACAATTGTGTATTAATAAAAAAAAGAACTGACAATGAAAACAAAATCAAACACCCGAAAATTAATCTGTGGAGTTGCAGCTATGTTTTTTCTGCTATCAGTAAACGCTCAGTCCATTGACGAATCCAGATATGGCGCCAGTGCGGCACCATGGGCAGGAAGCGAAGGATGGAGCAACTTTCAGGATTTAGGCGTGCATTATATGCGTTTACCTATTGACCTTCAGCAAGGGGCGATCGTAGATAATTTCTTCTTACAACAGTATGATGTTCTTGTAGCAAGCGGGCAAACCAATGGTGTTACCATGTATGGAATAGTTTCCCCAAGGAAAAACGGCAGCCAATGGACTACTGCAAACGATTTCGGAAACAATTTCAAACTGATAGTTGAAAGATATGACGGTGATGGGGTGAGCGACATGCCCGGCCTGATTTATCCTATTAAAAACTGGGAGATATGTAACGAAGTAATGTATGATACAATGGCGAACAGCCCATACTCCCCAAATTATCCTATGTGGTCAGGTTTTACAAAAACTATGTACCTTAACTTTATGTCTGCTGCACAAACAGCAATACAACAAGCCTGTATTTCCTGCAAATTATTTAACGGATCACAATTGCTTCCGCCATCCGAATTTTTTCCAAGCATTTGGGATCTTACAGCTCCGGTTCCTATCGGAAACGGACCGGATATTATTGATGCTATCAGTTATCATGTTTATCATAAAAACCTTTCTATAGACACGGCATTGGCAGATTTTACCGCTTATAATCTGCAATACAAACCGGTATGGGTAACCGAAGCAGATATGCAAGGGGCATATTCGCTTGACACAACTCTGGACCAGGAAGATAATCCCCGACTTTGCATTCAAAGTTTTGTCTATGCTTTTTATAGGGGGGTTAATAAGATCATATATACAACTATGAAAGCCGGGACTTCAGATCCTCCATTTGTAAAATGGGGCTCATTGCTTGACCCTCAAACCGGAGCAAAAAGGAAAATTTATTATGCATACAAAAAACTAATTGAAAAAACCGATTATTTCACTAACGTTGTTGCTGCTTCACCTAATAATAACTCTACGATTTTTGCTTATAGTTTTACTGTTCAGAATAAACCTGTTTATGTTTTATGGGCGACCTCTCCTCAGACTGTCACTCTCACATTGAGCAGCGATTCTGTAACCAGTGTAACTACCACAGCAGGAATGCCTCAGGATACTTTAGGAAATTTCACTATACAAGATATACCGGCATCAGGAGGGAGTGTATCTTTAAATCTGACAAATACTCCGATTTATGTTGAAGAGAATATTACAATCGGAATAGTGGAAGAGACTCAGAATAATTTATTTTTGATTTACCCCAATCCTTTTAGCGAAACAACGACAATTGAAATCAAGAATGGAAAAGATGAGAACTTCGAATTGAAGATTTACGATGTTTTCGGCAAAGAATTAAGAAAATACGGCATCAGAAATCAAAAAAGTGAAATTTCAGCAGGAGATTTACCAGGCGGACTTTATTTTATCCGGCTGTCACAAGGCAACACAGTTATTGCAACTGATAAACTAATTATTTGCCATTGATAAAGAATAAAAGAATCTCTGCTGATATTAAAAGAGAAGATTCCTTCTTTTCAATTTTAAAATTTCTTTATACCTTTGATATTGTTATTCACAATAAAACTCTCATAAAATGAAACAAATTTTCAGGATATTTTTATTACTGACTTTTTCAGGGTATTGTTTCTTTAATATCGCAACAGCGCAGCAACAAATCACCGGAAAAGAAGTAAAAGGTTTCGGGATCTTAGAGCGTATCTGCGGGCAATGGAACGGACCTGTAACATCCACAACTTCTGCGGGGAGTTTTAACAGCTGGTATGTTGATTTCCGTCCTGTTTCGGCAGGTCAGGTCTCACAGTTTTCGATGCTCGATTCCCAGACTGTAAATATCTTCAGTTTCTTTATTGTTAAATATGGTGATAGTTTAAAAGTCGCTATGCGCACCGAAGGATGCTTTGCACAAAGTTGTTGTGTCACATACGAAGTAATTGATTCTGTGAATGAGGAAACAGGTTATTACAGGTTTGCCGATTTTATTTCAGGGACAAAAAGGGCTTATACCGAATTTACTTTCAGCCAGGGAAAATTTTTAATGGAAGTATTCACAAGCAAGTTCAATAAAGAGAATCCTCCTGTTCTTCACACTCGTTTCGAGGCAGCCCTTTTTAACAGGGATGCTTCGAAAGAAGCCGTTACCTTTTTTAAGTTTCCTCAGCCTGTAATGGTCAAAGATTTTACGGGCGCTTTTAAGGATATGAAAGAAAGTATTTTCTTCGATCTAAAGAGTGACCCATACAGTTCGGCTTCACAGCCATACACCGGCAAAGTAAAAATGAACATTACCGTTGACGATAAACTGAAAACAAAAACCGGGGACGAAGCATGTGTTTTTCTTACAACAGAATCATTGTTCAAAGGGATAAAGTACATTCCCGAAAATCTGAATTCTCTTTCGAAATATGTCTATATGCCCGCAGGGACAAAGAGTGTAACAATTAATAATGTACACCCCGGAAAATATTATGTTTATTCGTTCATCGACAGGAACGGGGATAAAAAACACCTGAGCGGCGACTATATGAGTTCGGCAACTGATAATGTAATTACTGTTCCGGCTGACGGAAAAACCAATGCAACTACAGTAATAGATTATATGATCCGTTGACAATGCGTCTGCAGTGTCTCATTTTAAGTATACTGTTTATTACTGTTGAAGGGAATTCCCAGTCGTACCCTGTATTCGGGCCTGAAAAGTCAGTGGAAATAACAGGACTTACTTTTGATGCGATGGAGCCGTTCATTTCACCTGACGGGAATACGATGTTCTTTAACTCACTGAACTCGGGCGGCAACACAAATCTTTATTATGCCACACGGGTAAATGATACTGTTTTTACTTTTCAGGGGCTTGTGGGCGGATGCCACGACACATCTTCGAACCATCTCGACGGAGTGCCTTCGCTGGATAATTACGGAAACTTTTTCTGGGTTTCGATGAGGGGCTACCCTACCGTTTTTGAAAACCTTCTCATGGGGAATTATTCAGGCGGAAATGTCTCGGGGATCACGCGGGTGTACGGAGATTTCAACATAACAACTCTGGGCTGGATAATAATGGATGCGTTAATAAAAGTTCATCACCCTGAAAATTTATTAACGCATCCATTATTAGACAGCCCAGA
>CAZEWB010000395.1:0-846 GCA_964515655.1 uncultured Bacteroidales bacterium | reverse complement strand
ATGCGTTAATAAATTTTCAGGGTGATGAACTTTTTTACTGCAACGCTTTCTTTGATTTTATAAACAGCAGTTGCGGCGCCGACATCCCATGTTCTGCAAGACTTGGAATGGCAGAAAAAGTAAATGATTCCACTTTTAACAAGGCGATCAATACCGATGCAATTTTCGATGCAATAAACGATACAAATTACCTTGTTTACGCACCGCAAATTACGAACGACGGGCTGGAGCTGTATTACACCCGGCTGTTAAAAGGAACTGTGAATACCGAGATATGCGTGTCGGTGAGGAACAATACTTCAGATCCGTTCAGTCAACCGGTTATGTTATACTCCAATTATGGTTATGTTCCCGAAGCTCCGTCATTGACAACGGACAAACAGATTTTGTATTATCACCGTAAGGACCCGAGTGGTATTTTTCATATTTTTCTAAGGTACAGTACCGGTTCGACCGGTATAAGTGAAAGCATTCAGGATAAACAGTTTAATGTCAGCGTAAATTTTTCAGGAAATAAAATAATTATTTCACGGCAGGATGATCCGGATTATTTCAGCGCGGAGATCTTTAATTCCGGCGGGCAAACTGTATTAAGTACAATAAATCAGAAAATGATAGATGTGTCGGCGTTGGCACGGGGCCTTTATCTGGTCATAATAAAACAGGACGACTTTGTGCAGAAAGAAAGGATTGTGCTGGAGTAACAATTGAAATGTTCTCCTCTGTGCTGTCTGAAAAGCACTATGAAGTAAATGTATTAAAAATCCAAATCTCAAATTTCAGAACTCCTTACCTCTCGCAAAATGAAACACTTTGATTTTGTCATAAAATTTGCATAAAAGGCAA
>CAZEWB010000394.1:2140-4279 GCA_964515655.1 uncultured Bacteroidales bacterium | reverse complement strand
GTGTTGGGTGTGTTTGGTGTGTTGGGTGTGTTTGGTAACAAGCCGGTAACATTAACGAGTTGATGTTATCGGCTTGTTACCAAACATTTTTAAAACAAAGAACTTAATATCAATGACTATGAAAACAAAAATTTTTACCCTAACATTATTTACTGTATTAACATTAAATAGTTACGCCCAGATTACATTTGAAAGATATTATCCTTTAACATTTCCTCAATGGGGAAATTGTGTAAAACAAACTTCAGATAATGGATATATTATAACAGGTTTTGATGCTACTACAGGAATGTATCAATCATTATATTTATTAAAAGTTGACAGTTTAGGTAATCAAATATGGAGCAAACAATTGGGTAACGTACCATATGCTGATGCCGGTAATTCTATTTTGCAAACAAATGATGGTGGTTATGCAATATTGGGATACACTTCTGCATATTCAACACTTGGTGGTTATGATATGTATCTAATAAAAACAAATAGTCTTGGAGATACACTTTGGACTAAAACTTTTGGTGGTACCGGTTACGACATAGGAAACGAATTGAAACAGACTACAGACGGAGGATTTATTCTTGTTGGTTATTTTTCAAGTATTTCTAATGGACTGGATATTTATTTAGTAAAAACAGATTCTTTAGGAAATGTTATTTGGACAAGAAATTATGGTGGTTCTTCTGATGATTTAGGACAATCAGTTGCTCAAACAAGCGATGGTGGATATATTATTGCTGGTGCAACGAATAGCTATGGAGCTGGTAATTATGATGCGTATTTTATAAAAACAAATGCAGTTGGCGATACTTTATGGACAAAAATTTTGGGTGGAACAAACTATGATATTGCAACATCTATTATAGAATCAACTAGTGGAGTTTTAGTTTATACTGGCTACACAAAGAGTTTCTCAATGGGTGATGCAGATATTTGGATTGGGAAGTACGCCTCAAACGGTTACTCATTGACAGGAGGCATTACGATTGGTTGGATAGGAAATGATTATGCCCAATCAATAAAACAAGCAATTGATGGAGGATTTATTATAGCAGGATTTACTGATAGTTTTGGATCTGGAGCAAAAGATGTATTAATTATAAAAACAGATTCAAGTTGTTTTTATGATTGGGATAGGAACTTTGGAGGCACTTCTGACGACCAAGCTTTTTCAATAGGTATTTGTGATGATAACGGATTTGTAATAGTTGGACAAACAACTAGTTTTGGTTCAACTGGTAATGATATTTACCTAATTAAAACTGATTCTTTAGGTCATGTTTTTCCAACTGAAATTGTTAAAAATAAAAATGATATTTATTGCTCAATTTATCCTAATCCAACATTTAATAAGGTATTTGTTGAAGCTAACAATATATTAAAGACAGAAATTTTTGATTTACAAGGGAAATATATTCAAAAGGTAGAAATTTCAGATTCAAATAAAGTAATAATCGACTGTTCCACCCTAAAACAGGGTCTATACTTTATAGAAGTAATAACTGACAAGGGCGTTCAAATAGAAAAAATATTTAAAGAATAAAATACGTTTGATAACACGATGTTATTCAATAAGATTATAATTATTATGCTTTGTCCCATCTCACTCTAAAACATCATCCTCGAACTGCTCTTCGGGTTTAAGCATCTTAAATGAATTTTTTGCATAGTCGAAATAAATGATGACCCGCTTATTGTTCATGCCATACACTCCTACGAAGGTATCGGGAACGCTGTTGTATTCGGTAATGCATTTTTTTTGTAAAACTATGGCGCTGTCTAATTCTTTAAAGGTTTCTTTCATTACAAACCGGTTATAATACTGATGTTTTATCATAACGATCTTATCAGCAAGTAAAGGAAAGTCAACAGCGAATTCATCAATTGATGTCTTCTTTGAAAATGCGCCGACCTGAACAGCACAGTATCTGATCTCGAAATCAATATTCTTTTTCACTTCTTCGAGCGACAGGTTTTCGAGTTGTGTCATTTGTTTCTTAATACTTATAACAGCTTCGCTTTTATCATCCAGCACGGTAAGATTGCTGTTAACCTTAAGGTCGCCGACAAATACGACATTAAATGTATCTGCAACAGATGAAATATCCACTTCTATTTTTTCAGGAATGTACCTCTTATAGC
>CAZEWB010000394.1:0-2130 GCA_964515655.1 uncultured Bacteroidales bacterium | reverse complement strand
ATAAAAAAAGAAATAGAACTTGAAGGCTATAAGAGGTACATTCCTGAAAAAATAGAAGTGGATATTTCATCTGTTGCAGTTACATTTAATGTCGTATTTTTTCAGGAATGTACCTCTTATAGCCTTCAAGTTCTATTTCTTTTTTTATCAGATCAACTGTTCCTGTTTTGCTCTCAACAAGCGAAGAATTTCCGGTGAGTTCCAGGGGAACTTTTACCCTTACTTTCTTTTCCTTGCACATATAAATATTATACCCGGCATTCGAACTGTCAGGCCGGTTTGAAGAGAAAAATATAACACCGGAAGGATCCTGATTGAAATATATTTCATCATAAGCAGTATTGATCAATGTTCCCATGTTTACGGGCTCTGACCACTGTCCGTCACTCTTTCTCACAGATCTAAAAATATCATATCCACCGGAAGAATCGAATCCTTTCGAACTAAAATAAAGTGAGTCACCGCCGGTAGTGATATAAAGATAGTTTTCATCTTTATCGGTATTAAGGACCCCAAGGTTTACCGGTTCGGACCATCTTTTTCCGTTAGCGGTACAGAAATAAATATCGTGTCCTCCTTTACCTCCGGGCCTGTCGCTGACAAAGTAATACGTATCATTCGAAAAACATGCTGACGATTCGTGCCATCCGGAATTGAAAGGGGCTTTACGGAGGGGACCGGGATAATTCTCTTTAAGTTCGGAAAGGTAAATATCACCTCCGTAAAATGTTTTATAAATATAAATGGTTTTCCTGTCAGGAGATAATCCTACCGGGGTTTCGTGATTATCGGAATTTGAAAGATAAGATATCATTTCGGGAACAGACCACTTTTCACCTTCCTTACGGCTGAGATATATATTGTGATTTCCTGAAAGAATTTTTTCTGACAATGTATAGGGTCTTGAAGAACTGAATAACATTGTTGAAGTGTCGAGTAACAGCGATGCGTAATCTTCGCCGGCGGAATTCAGTTCACTTATTACCGAAACCTGCATCAGGTCGTTCTGGGCATTAAGACCGATGTAAATGATCAATGAAAAGAATATGGAAAGTATTGTCTTCATTTCAGATCGGACCTGGCATTATTTAATTTCAGGATCAGCATTATCTCATGGGTTCCCACAGTGTAGTTTTTTACATCGCTGGTAATTATTCCGTAGGAATATCCGTAAACAAGATATTTTGTGTCGATACCTATGAATGCAATTATTGCTTCATTGGTCCTGTAATATGCACCCAGAGATAACAAGTCATTAAAAGTTGATTTGAGACCAAGATCGGCCTGAAAGAAACCGGTTTCGGTGAATTTCATCAGCATTGATGGCTCTAACCTCACCTTGCTCCCAACCATGAATGGAAAGCCGGCATTAAGAAAGTGATGACGCACGCGGATATTATCAAGTTTGTCGCTGTTAAGGAAACTGACGCTGCGACCCAGCAACTGGTATATCCCGTAATTGATGTAGAATTTTGAAGGCCTGTACAATGATATCCCGAATGCTGCATCGGGAACAATTACACTGTTTTCGGAGTTTGTTATTACTTCATCTTCCGGATCGGCGATGATAAATTCATCTTTTTTCAGGCTGAACTGTGATAATACGGCAGATAATCCGAACGACAGACGGGTCCCGTTTTTCCCTACAGGAGCATGATAGGCATAAGTAAGTTCAGTTCCGAACTGACCGCTTAATCCGGTGTTTTCATAGATCACCTTTCCTCCAAGTCCCGTTCTTTCTGAGACCAGTGAATGAACAGTTGCCGACTGCATATTCGGTCCGCCCTGAAATCCCGACCAGTTCTGAGAATATGCGGCCGAAACAAATGTATATGGTTTTGAACCTGCCGCCGCCGGGCTGTTCAGGTAATTGTTCATATGGAACATCTCGTATGAACTCATTTGCTGGGCAGAGGTAACTGTTACAATACCTCCCAGTAAAAAGAAAAAGATGAACTTTTTCATGATATATCGTTTTGTTGATTTCATAACTATTTCAGAATTTTTATCGGTCCTGTGTAGGGAGGATATTCACGGGCATTGAGAATGACCACATAATAGTAATCACCGCTGTCTAACAGGTCTCCTTCGTATTTGCCGTCCCACAAACAACCAAACACACCCAACACA
>CAZEWB010000393.1:3313-4280 GCA_964515655.1 uncultured Bacteroidales bacterium | reverse complement strand
TTTCTTAATTCTTTAATAAAACACACGCTTCCTTCATTGCTTCAATCACAAAATCCTTTCCATTGACTTGTTTAGCTATCTTTCCCTTAAGAAAGATAAACTGGAGTTCCTTGCAATCTGCTCCCAGCGCATCTGAGTATGGTCTAACAGAAGAAATCAGAGGATAGCGTTCTCTGTTGTCAATCTTAGATAATGGAGTATAGTCTATACCTAAGCTATCGGCGAGTTGTTTGAGAGATAACCCTTTTGCTACCCTCAATTCTCTAAGTCTTTCTCCGAATGTGATTAAATTATTTAGCTTCAAATGATTGACATTTTTGTCAAAAATAAAGATTATAGTTCACTCAACAAAATAAATAAAGCATACAATAGAAAATGATTACTATGTTAATACATATCTCCAAAATCAATATTTATACACACTGTCTCCTAAAACTCACCCGATTTTCTCATAAAATTCATAAAAAAACTACATCTTCACAGTGTTTTGACCGTGTTTTCGCATGAAAACCTACCGTTTTTCTCCCGATTTTGGCAAAAACCTTCCGATTTTCTACCTGTTTTGGCCAAAACCTACTGATTTTCATCTAATATTGGTAAGTGTACGGTAAGGTACATCTTGTAAATACCTATATTTCACAATAGTTTTGCGAAAACCTCCTTTTAATGAAGGAACGGCATATCTATAAGAAGAAAATCATGTATGAAGCAGTGATGAGTTATCTCAGAATAATCAAATTTTATTTTGATTTCATTGTCTTTTCTGTCGATCTTTTATTCTCTAACATTTTCCGTGAAAGTTCCACTGCCTGATGCAGTTTTTTCTGTAACAGTTTTTTAGTCGGCAGCTCTGTCAAATACTGCGCTACCTTAATCCCTGATTTCTCCAATTGTAAAAGTTCTATCTGCTCATTGCTGCCTTCTGCACAGAGTAATAGTCCAACAAAACCCAAACACACCCAACACA
>CAZEWB010000393.1:0-3303 GCA_964515655.1 uncultured Bacteroidales bacterium | reverse complement strand
TTTTCCAAGCTTTAGATCAATGGCAACGAGGCGTTTCAGTTTCCGGTGGTAGAAAAGCAAATCTAATTTAAAGTCCACGCCGTCTATAATCATTCTTTTCTGCCGTTCCAGGAATGCAAAGCCTTGTCCCAATTCAAGAATGAATTTCTCCAACTCGTGCAAAATGGCTTCTTCAAGGTCTTTTTCACTGTAGGTATCTTTCAGTCCTAAAAAGTTAAGCACATAAGGATCTCTGAAAATCAGATCGGGGCTAACCTTTTCATTTTTGCGAAGTTTTTCAAGTTCCTGTTTTATTAGTTTCTCAGGTTTTTTACTGATTGCGGTACGTTCAAACAGCATGGTGTCAATTTTTTCTCTTAGCTGACGAACGCTCCATTTTTCTGCACTGCACATTTCAGCGTAAAACTCACGCTGCAAGGGCTGTTTCAACGGAATTAACAGCGTAAAATGTGTCCAGCTTAATTGTCGCATCAGTGCTGCGACAATTTGCTCATCGGGAAATACTTCGGCAAACTGCACCATTCTTCGAAGATTTTTCTCTGAAAAACCATTACCAAACTCAACTTCCAATTGTCGTGACAGTGATGCGACAATTTGCTTTCCATAGTCGGCACGCTTATTTTGCAATATGTTTTCATTGATGGCTCTTCCAATTCTCCAATACAGAACACACAATGCTGTGTTTACATTCTGGGCTACAAAATTTCTGCTTTCCTCGATCAGAGTTGAAACCTTGGAGAAAAGCTTGTGGGTTGCTATTTCTTTTGAATTGCTTTTTTTCAGATTACTCATATCTTAAAACCAATTTTTGCAAGATTATCTTTTATAGCCTGATCTAAAAGTTTCGATTTTTCCATTTGCTCTTTATTCATCAATAAAATTTTCAATTTCACTGTAAAAGTAATATAATAGTGCCAATGATATAACATTTTTTAGATACGATTTCTATGACTCTTTTCTAAAACAATTACTTTGGCCAGTATAACTTTAGTTAAGATTGATTTTTTATGAAATCTCGCCTGATTTTCGCCCGAGACAGTCCGTTTTTTTCCAAACACTCTCCTAAAAAAGCCATCTTTTCTCATTTTATCACCCGGTTTTTCCAATAAAAAAGCCGGATTTTCTCCAAAAATGATACTTGGTGATACGGATGATACGATAGTGAGACTTTTTTTTCGAAAAACCCGGTTTCATCTTACCCATCTTACCCTATTTCTCTGTATCGCTTGTCTGGCATTTAAAACAAGGCGGGTAAGATGGTTTTTTCATCCTACCCGCAAATTTCATCTTACCCATGTCGAAACCCTTACTATCACTATTATTGCATTAATTAGGGTAAGATGGGTAAGATGGTTTTACAATTTCTTGAATTTTTCTATCACATAATAACCGAAAATTCTTTCTATACCCAATTTTTCCCTTGTGAAACCAAGCATTTTTAGCGATCTGCCGACAATTACATTACTTAACCTGACTCTGTTATCTGTCAGGACAGATAAAGTCATAAGGATTTCAGTTGAGGTCATAAACTTATCTCCGTTTTCTTTTTTACCGGGTTCAAAGTATTTTTCAATAAGCTCCTTTTCAGAAGTAGTGATCTGGAACTGGCGGTTGTATTCCTCGTTTTCCTTTATCTCTTCTGCTGTAAGATCACATTCCCAACCAGAAAGATAAAGATAAAATGCCTGGGCATAAACCCTGTCAATATTCACTTTTTCCCGATACGACCATTCAATTCCATCAATATTAAAACACAGCCAGCGGACAGAACCGGATTCGTCATTCAGGAACTCAGCCTGATTAGTAGAACCGATAAAAGAAGCTCTGCGGGGGATTATGGAATTACGGCGGTCGTATGGTAAGCGGTCGTTGATCTTGTCCTTTGAGAAAAGACTTTTCAAGGCATTGATCTCAACTTTTGAGAGGGTTGAGAGTTCGTCCAGATTAATAATGAGGTTTGTGGTAAGCAGAATACGGCTGTCTTTGTCCACTGAGAGATTTTCGGCAATGTAATCCTTCAACCTGGGAGGACAAAGGAATCTGCAAAAGGTGGATTTTCCGCTGTTCTGCTTATCATGTACAAGGATAAAAGCCTGTTTGTTAAAATAGGTATCAACCAGGGAGCAGCGTATAGAGCGTACCAGCCATTTTTTGAAATGGTTGTCAAAACGCTTACGGTCTTTTTCGCTCACCTGAACAAAAGAAGCCAGGTGTTGTATGTGATCTGTTTTCCTGTCCCATTTGGGGAGGGACACAAAGTATTCCGAAAATGGATTATATTTCTTAACAAAGTCCGATTTCAGGAGGGCCATGAGGTTATTCAGGGACAAAGCAACACCTTCAAGCTGCATATTAATGAAAATGTCGTTCTCGTTCATGTTCCGGTAGTCAGCTTCCTCTTTCAGTTTGTATTCAAACTCTGTAGAAACTGTGTTATAGCGCACATCGTAATGCTCCTCAATATACTTCATGGCCAGATGAAACTTGTTCCCGTTGGTTTTTGTTTTCTTTTCCACTTCTGCGGGATAAGTCTTTTCATCATTGGGATCTTCTTTAAAGTAATGAGGATATTTGCGCTCGATGGGTGAAAGGTCAATGCCGTTACTTTTTGCCTTATAAAAGAATGTACGTATGGTAATGCCCATTCCTATTGATTTGAGGCATTTCGTGAACTGATCGTTGCACAGTTCGGGATTGTAGTCATTATTAAACTTGCTTACACGGTGAAAATACGTCCTTCCGTTTTCGCCAAGAGCATCTGCCAAGGCAAAACCGATATTTCTCCAGCTTTCGTAATCGCTGGTAATATCGAGTCTGGTCATTTCGATCTGCTCCACTACCCTTTTAATGTCGTCCTCCAGAGAAACAGTTATGTTCACAGGAAAAGGACGGGCATCTTTGTTCATCAGAGCGTCCTTGTCCCACGAAAGAAAGCAAAGCCGGGTTATGTCCTTGCCTGTGGGATCAACCTTAACGCCCAGCATTGCTTCGTAGTAGTTTTTCACCTGCATAAAAGCAGTAAGGTGATGTTCACGGCCTGTACTTACATGTATCAGTATTTTAAGTCCGTTGCCTCCGGGACTTTCGAACATGGCCATAGTGTATTTGTCTGATCCTGCTTTTTCCTTTGCCGGGATCATCTGAGGTTGTGTCATTTTATCTATATCCAGGATCACAAAGCGGGAATAGGCGGTAAGGCGGTCCGGCTTACGTCCTCCGGCAAATGTCCCGCATGGGGAAAATGCGGGGAGTTTCTTTTTTTGCAGGTCGTATTCCTTTTTCTTTCCATCGGAAAGGAGCAGG
>CAZEWB010000392.1:0-4289 GCA_964515655.1 uncultured Bacteroidales bacterium | reverse complement strand
ATTATTTTTAAGCCATTGAATTATATTTTTTACTGTGTCTGCCCGCTGTCTGATATCTGAAAAATAAAACCCATCGTCTTTCCCTTTTAACGAATTCAATAAATTTTCTTCTGTTAAAGGCTGTGATGAATATTTTTTACTGTGAAGTAAGATATGCTGATAACCCGGATGATTGATTATTTCCAGTTTGCTTTTATTGGCAGTGTCGGCAAAATAATTTACAACCAGTTCTGCTCCTGTATAATCAAATTTTATTTGTCCAACCACTTTCAAATTTGTTATGAAAGTCAAAACAAAAATTGTCAAAAGAATTTGTCTCATTGGTTGTCGTTGTATAATTAGTTCTTCTTTATAATTCCAAATTCCTTCGCTGTTTGGTATGTTGAATGATAACCCTTGTTAACACCAAATATTCCTGTCTGTCCACCTTCATCTTCTTTTTCTCCCGGTTTTATCATTACCCTATGTCCCAGATTGTTAACCTTATATAATATAACTATTGTTTTCCCCAACGAGTCTGTATATTCGGTTCTGGAAATATCTTCAATTCCCATAAACGAATTCTCAATTTTGTCAGGAACCGTGTCGGAATTATTTATACCGGTCCATTGGTTAACTATTAATTTCGCACTTCTGTAATTTACTACAGGATCATTTAATCCCTGATAAATTATTAACGCAGGGTATTGTCCTTTATATTCCGGATTTTGTTCCCTGGCATAGTTAACTGATATTTCTGTGGAGATATGCTTTTTGCCGAGCATTACTTTAACGCCATCTACCGGATTTAATGCAATTTTGTAAGCTCCGCCTGCAAAGATGGCTCCATACTTAAATAATTCTGGATGCGTAGCTGTCATTACCACGCTCATCGCGGCGCCTGCCGAAAGCCCGGTTATAAAAATCTTATTGCTGTCAATAGCATAGTGTTGTCTGACAAAAGAAATCATTTGATAAATTGACTCACATTCTCCCCGGCCTTTTTCAATGTCGTGCTTATAAAACCAGTTAAAACATAAATCAGGGTTGTTTAGTAACCTTTGTTGTGGATATATAACAACAAAACTATTAATATCGGCCAGTTTGTTCCACCCTGTTAATTCGGAAACGGATTTCGCATTTTCACTACACCCGTGCAGAACAACAACAAGTGGTTTTTTATTTGTGTCCTCTGGTAAATTATTATAAATAAACATTTTTAGATTTCCCGGATTAATCCCGAAATTGTCTATCTCTGCTAATGTCGTCTGCTGTCCATAAATATTATTAAAACAGATTATTAAAAGTAAAAGTGTTTGTAAGGGATATCTCATAGAATCAGCATTGTTGGAAATAAGCCGATAACATCAACTCCTTGTTACATTACAGCATATTATCGCGTTGCCCTCATTTTCCATTCACTTCTTTTATTTCACCAATATTACGAAAAAAACGTTAGAGGACTTTACTTATTTCTACTTCAATTATCTTAATTAATTCTTCTACTGGTTCAAATAGGGGAAGTACAGTGTCTTTATTGTAATCAAAAATATTTTCATAATCACCCTTTTGTCTCCAGTCGTGGAGTTCAGACAAAAGCCTGCCATATTCTTTTCGTTCTTCAAAATTCATAAACGAACTCCTTCGCGGGTAACGTTCTGATAAAACGGACTTATACTGTGCTTTTTTTGCCAGTCGTTTTTAGAGTAAACAAAAATCGAGAACGATTCACCTGTATCTAATTCAAGATCATATAATTTATAACGGAATCTTCGTTCAATTGGAAGGTCTACTGAATAATCAGTAAGGATTATAAGATCCCAATCCGAATCAACCTTTTCATCTCCCCGCGCTCTTGAACCATATAATATGACTTCCGCATCAGGATCAATTGCACTGACATATTGCCTGATCAGCAAAGAAATATTCCTGGCTTTCTTTTTCATGATACAAAGATAATAAATCGCCGTGACTTAAAAAAATCAACATCCGGCGGGTGCCGTCTACAACTTAAAGCGTATGTAACCCGAGCAAAGAAGATGTGGGGGTTGCAAAAACAAATCCCGGTTCGTCGGGGGACGAACCGGGGAGTTGGTTTAGTCCTTATAAGATTTAGGCTATTCTGTCACTCGCGACACGCAAGCGACAGAGGGGCGACAGAGGGGTCATTCAACCAGCACGAAAGCTGCCCAGTAATACGGATCGTACTTTTTTCGCATCTCTGTTTGGGTTTCGTTAAACGATTTCCTAATGTCTTTTGTCAATAGTAACTTTTCATAAAATTGTGTCATAAATTCCGAAGTCTCTTTGTCGGGCACCTGCCATAAACTCATAATAAGAAATTTTACACCTGCCATTTTAAAAGCACGTTGCAATCCGTATACACCTTCACTGCCCTTAATATCACCCAGGCCTGTTTCGCAGGCAGACATGACTACGAGCTGTGTATTTCTCAAATCCAGCTGAGTTACCTCCATCGCTGTTAAAACACCATCTTCGCCTTCCGGAATGGCATCATTCCAAACCCTGTTTGCCCCGGCCATCACGAGTCCTGAACGCATCAGCGGGTTTTTATTCCTGACAAAGTTCCATAGACCAAAGTCAACAGCAGTGTATGAAGTTCCCCTGAATGCAAGTTTGACATCTGATTCTTCTTTTTCCGCTTTTTTTATTTCTTCCGGGTCGGAAAAGAAGAAACCATGGGTGGACAGGTGAAGAATATTGCAGTTACCCGCTATGGATTTGAATTCACCTTCTGTTGCCGAGTTTCCTGTATAATAAATTGTTTTAAGACTTGCCTTATTAAATACCTGGTCAATATTATCTGTTTCAGTTTTTGTGCCCGGGAGATAGTTCCACACTTTTACCTTTGCTGAATCTGATGAATATTCAATACCACCAAACAAACCGGAAGTAATTTTCTTATCAATTACAGAACTTTCGGGCACAGCTAACTTGCCTGTAGTGCCCAGTTGCTGCAGATTATAATTATCGCACAGGTAAAGGTTTTTCCCTTTGCTTAAAGCAGCAAATGAAACTTTGTGCAATAATCCGTCAGGTGAGTAATAAATGGTTTTTATTCCATCAAGATATTTTTCCAGCGGATCCCAAATCAATTTGTACAGATTATCGTTTGCATCCTGATTTGTACCGTAAATACCATTTACATAGGAACTATTATTCCCTCCGAAATTGCCAAGTAGGGCAGACAATTCTATTTCTTTAAACAGCCTTATCATTTCAGGGTATTTACTGTCGGGCTTTACCAATAAAGCGCAATAAAGTATAGTATCATTATCAGCTTTGAAGCGGATAAATTCAATGGCAGCTTCGCCGGGTTTCAGGTTTAGCTTTACATTTTCCCACGTAAGGTTTTGCAGTTTTTCAAAATCGCTGAAAATCTGAGAACTTCTCACCAAATCTTTTTCTATAGCATTTGCCTGCTGTTCCAGTGTTTCCGGGTTTTTATCGCGTTTTGAAATTTCTGTCGAGTAGAGTTTTGAGATTTCTTTTTTCAATGCAATCCACTTTTCGTATTTCGAAATAAGTGAAGTATCCTTACTGCTTAAAATCACTTTGCGCATAGCCGTGGAGGATTTCAGCAATAGTCCTTTGTTCTTTATAATATTATCATATACTGTTTTAGTTATTTCATTATTTTCTGTTTTTCTATTCAACGAAAAGAAATAAAAATCATCAAAAGCATCTGACTGGGTTTTAAAATATATTTCTTTTTCCTTCTCAGATAAAAATGAAAAGTTCTGATAGATGTTACTGTTTATTATTTTAAGACACTCCAGGTACAACTGTTCGGCAGCAGCGTACTTATCCGCCCTATCCTTTCCGGAGGAAGCGAAATTGCCCATTGTCTGGTATAATAAGGCGAGACAATTTAAGTCATTGGCATAATCAGGATGTTTTTCGCCCAGAACTTCTTTAAATATATTCTTTGCCTCCAGATACAAAGCCCCGGCAGCAGCATACTTGTCTGCTCTATCCTTTTCGGAAAGAGCGGAATTGCCCATTGCATAATATAATGTGGCAAGATTGTTTAAGGATAATGCATAATCAGGGTGTTTTTCGCCCAAAGCTTCTTTTTTTATGTTTAATGCCTCCAGATACAAAATCCCGGCAGCAGCATACCTGTCCACGCTTTCCTTTTCGGAAGAAGCGTAATTACCCATTGTATAGTATAATAAGGCGAGATTGTTTAAGAATTGTGCACAATCAGGGTGTTTCTCGCCCAGAACTTCTTTACAGAGGTTCTTTGCCTCAAGATACAAAATCACAACACCAAACACACCCAACAC
>CAZEWB010000391.1:0-4295 GCA_964515655.1 uncultured Bacteroidales bacterium | reverse complement strand
CTTGTGACTGATATTACCGAACGTAAAAAAATGGAGTTCGATATACTTAAGTCTAAAGAAAGGGCAGAGGAATCCGACAGGCTTAAAACAGCGTTCCTGTCGAATATGAGCCATGAGATCCGTACTCCGCTTAACAGTATAATCGGGTTCAGTTATCTTTTGCAAAAGCGGGAGATCCCGCCTGATAAACAGAAAGTATATCTTAACCATATCAACTCCTCCTCTCAGATGCTGCTCAGGCTCATACAGGATATAATTGATATTTCGAAGATCGAAGCAGGCCAGCTTAGCATCGAAGAATCTGTGTTCGATCTGAAGGACCTTATGGTTGAAATCATCCAGCACTTTACAGATGAAATTGCAACACAGGGGAAAGAGATAGAATTGCGCTGCCCGAATAAAGACATACCCCTGCTTTACAAAAGTGACTATATAAGAATAAAACAGGTGCTGACAAATCTGCTAAACAACGCTTTGAAATTTACCGACAAGGGTCTGATCGAGTTCGGATATAAAGTTGATAATGACACTATCAGATTCTTCGTCAAAGATACGGGTATAGGCATAAAGAAAGAGGATAAAAAAATATTGTTCCAGCGGTTCAGCCGGATCAATAACAGGTATGAGACCGGAAGCAGGGGGACAGGCCTCGGACTTGCAATCTGTAAGAATATCGTTGAACTGATGGGTGGAAAGATCGAATTCGATTCGGTGTATAAAAAAGGAACCACTTTTATTTTTCACTTCCTTATTCTGTTGTATCTGACAAATTACGTCAAAAAACACCGGTTATCAGGCAAACCGAAATTACTGAAAGACCTTCGGAGAATATGACAATACTTATTGCCGAAGACGATGATGTGAACTTTATGTTCATTCAGGAATTCCTTTCCGAATATCATATTAAGATCATCAGGGCCGTTAACGGCGAAGAAGCAGTTGTACATTTCAGAAATAATCCCGGTATTTCAATAATTCTTATGGACCTGCAGATGCCGTTGATGGACGGTATAGAAGCAACACGAAGAATAAGAGAAATAGATAAAACCATTCCTATTCTGGCTCAGACTGCATATGCATTTTCTACCGAACGTAAAGCATGTCTCGAAGCGGGCTGTAACGATTATATTACAAAACCGATCGTTCAGGATGAGTTACTGGAAAAGATTATCAGATATACCACTAAAAAATAATCCCAGATTAAGCAATAGGGGCATGAATAAGACCCAAGACCCAAGAACCAAAATCCAAGCCCCAAGCCCCAAGGGAAAGTTAACTTGGAATTTGAGTCTTGGATCCTGGAATTTGTGTCTTAAAATAACACACTATACTTCAGAAGTCAGGATGGTTTCAGGTAATCAATGACTACTACCTAGCTGTTTATACCTGTCGCCTGTTTCTTTTACGATCCTGCGGAGCCACTCTTCGCCATAGCCGGGTTGTACTACCTTAGGATTTTTCTGTCCGGGAATAACAGTCTTGACATTTCCATCAAGATATTTTACAAATAAGAACTGATACAGTTCATTCCACCTATCAACAGTATTATTACCCATAGTGCAGCTGAAATCAGTAAGAAGTGAAACTGCTTTTGCGGGGTCGCTCTTGTACAGGTCCGAAGCGGTTTTATCCATCGAAGCAGTATAAGTAAGGTAATTCTGCTCAAGGGTTCTCTGTACTTCCTGAATTTCACCTATCATTACATTATAGCGTGTATATGCTAAATTCGAAACCCGGTTAAAGACCCAGAAACCGGCATCTTCCCTGTATTCCATCATCGAACCGTAGCCTTCTGCATATTTCGAAGGAACTTTTGTAATACCGCAATACATCGGAGAATAGACGGTAGAATAAGTATCATCAACACCAAACCAGAGAATACCGCCGACAGGATCGGGAAGCCACGAGCGACTCTGTGTCACAAATGAGAATCCTGTCTGCTGAGTGCTGATAGCTCTTTCGTGAATATAACCCACACTGTCGATCATCCAGGTCATCGGCCTCCAGCGAACGATACATTTGTAGGGACCGGCGCCGATATCCTGGCTCATGTCCATCGGAGTGCCCTGATAATAATCACGCATAAGTTCCATTACATCATGCACCGATAATTTCTTATCAGGTTTAATATAAAGAGGGAAACGGTTATGAAGATTTGCTCCTAAAGCATAATCCAGATATTTGCCCATATCCTTGTTGCAACGATTGAATACTGCCCATACCCTTGCTTCGCAGAAACGTGCACCGCCAAAATTAAGAGGAGCGTATGCATCGCAGAAACTGAAGTCTTTGTCCTCACCTTTAAAGTACCCCATCTTTTTTGCGAAAGAGATCACATCGGGCGAATTAAAAACCGTTGCATTAGGATCATCGAATTTATTCACAGCCTGATATTGAAATGTAGTGATACGTGACTGATTGGCATGTCCTGCAATATAACCATCCGGAATGCGTATTGCTACCCATACTGCGCCTTTGCTGTAAGAATCTTTAATCATTTTGCCTTTGGCGTCTTTTTTACCCGGACCTTTTCCTATCATTTCTAGTATCCACACTTCGTTTGCATCAGAAATAGAGAAAGATTCTCCGCTGCTATAGTATCCGTATTCATTAACAAGTTCGCTGAAAATCCTTATGGCTTCCCGGGCAGTTTTGGCGCGTTGAAGAGTAACGTATATAAGGGATCCATAATCCATTATTGCAGTTGTATCAATAAGTTCTTCGCGTCCGGTATATGTAGTTTCGCCGATAGCGACCTGGTGCTCGTTCATATTACCGACAACGGAGTACGTTTTGCGGACCTGCCTTATTTTTCCCAGGTAAAAACCGGTATCCCATTCGTAAATATCAAACATTGTATTGTCCGGATACTCTGCTGCAGGCCTGTAATACAATTCACCAAACAGCACATGGGAATCGGCTGAATATGTGATCATCGTGCAACCATCGGTACTGGCGCCCTTCGAAACAAGAAGGTTTGTACACGAAAATACCTGGTCTGCAATTACAAAAGTTGCAAGAAAAATGGAAATGAAAACAAGTGATTTCATATATTTTGGTTTATGTTATTATTTTTAGTCAAAACAGATTGTTACTGTTCATGTTGTCTGAAATTTTTTGTTCCTATAGTAAATGGTTTTTGGGTTGGGCTGCTGGTTTGGTTTTTGGTCAATGGTTGTATGGTTGGGCTGCTGGTTTCTGGTGGCTGGTCTCTGGTTTCTGGTAACCAGTAACCAGCGACAAGCAACCAGCAACCAGTAACTCTGTTGTTTTTATGCTTGTTGCTATTAACCTAAAACTTCGTATTTTTTTCATTACTTCTTCCATTTCCATTACCTTTTTACATTATACTAAACCAGTTGCTCAACCAATCAACTTTATACCCGAATTAAACTTCCTCAAATCTTCCCTGGAAGAATCGCAGGTTTTTAGGCTCGTAGGTAAACTTCAGACCTTTTATTTTATCGCGTTTCTTGTAGAGTTTTATTATCGATTCGGCAACCATATCCATGTGTGCATTTGTATATACACGTCTGGGGATAGTAAGGCGGACGAGTTCAAGCGAGGGACGGTAATTTTTTCCGTTCGGCTGACGTCCTTTCGAAACATTACCTCTTTCCATTGACCTTAAACCTGAATCAACATATAAAGCCGTTGCCAGCGCCTGAGCCGGGTACTGATCCTGATCAATGTGCGGTAAAAATCTTTTTGCATCCAGAAAAACAGCGTGGGAACCAACGGGTTCAACAATAGGTACTCCGGCCTCAAGAAGTTTTTTGCCGAGATACTGGGTTTGTTCAACACGGTTACGGATATACCTGAAATCTGTCATTTCAATAACACCTTGTGCATGGACAGCCATATCAGCAGCAGTCATACCGCCGTTTGTGACCGACCCTTCATATATGCGAAGCATTTCCAGCGCTTTAATGTAGAATTCCTCGTTATCCTTAATGCCAAGGAAACCGCCGATGTTCACCAGGTAGTCCTTTTTACTGGAAACGGTACAACCATGCCCGTAACTGAATAATTCATGCAGTATCTCTTTAATGGATACATGGTGATATCTTTCATCGAATTTCTTTATCATGTATGCGTTTTCAACAGCCCTTGTGGCATCCCACATCAGGAAAATGTTGTTTGCTTCGCAGTATTCATAAACTTCCTTTGCGTTATCCATGTGAACAGGTTGTCCGCCGGCAAGATTCACGCTCAGTTCGAAACTTATATAGGGTATCTTTTCCGCTCCGTGTTCATCAACAAGTTTCTTTAATTTTTTCATATATTTTCCTTAC
>CAZEWB010000390.1:0-4318 GCA_964515655.1 uncultured Bacteroidales bacterium | reverse complement strand
GTGTTGGGTGTGTTTGGTTTGTTTTTTGCCAAGCAGTTTTGTTTCCTGTTTTTCTTCCGAAATAAGACTTTCCTTTGCCTGGAAGAACAGGAGTCAGTATGATAAAATGATGTATGTCATGTCGTCCGACGATTTTAATCAGGCTTACCGGAGGATGAAGTACATAAAGCAGTACAACGAATACAGGCGCAAGCAGGCTCTCGCAATTATTGCCGTAACAGGTGTTCTGCAAAAGAAGATTGAAAGCCTCGAAGAAAAGAAGAAGGCAAAGGAAAGTCTTATTTCGGAAGAAAAACAGGAAACAAAACTGCTTGGCGAAAACAAGAAGGAACAGGTTACGATGGTCGAACATCTTTCAAAAAAGGAAAAGGAACTGAAGAAACAACTGGATAATCAAAAGATAGCTGACGCTAACCTCAAAAAAGCCATTGCCGACCTTATTGCCGAAGAGATACGCAAGGCCGAGGAAAAAAGAAAGGCCGAGGCGGCAAAGGCAAAGAAAGAGAATAAAACAGTACCGGTTTCAACAAAGAACAAGGCGAACATTTACGATCTTACACCCGAGGAGCAGGTAATTTCCGATAACTTCAGTGCAAATATCGGCAAACTGCCATGGCCGACCGAGAGGGGAATAGTAACTGGGAACTACGGCGAACATGAGCATCCGGTGCTGAAAGGCGTTATGGTAAAAAATGACGGTGTTTACATTTCAACTACAAAAGGCAGTATCGCAAGAGCGGTTTTCGATGGGACGGTAACCAGCATTGTAAGTATACCAGGCAAACACAAGGTGGTGATAATACGACACGGAAATTACCTGAGCGTATATTCCAATCTGCAGGAAGTATCGGTTAAAACCAACGAAAAGGTAAAGGCCAAGCAGAAGATAGGCGTTATTTACACTGATGAGGAAGATGAAGATAAGACCGTTATTGAACTACAGATATGGAACGGAACAGAGAAGCAGAATCCCGAGAACTGGATATCAAAAAAATAAGTTGTGGCAATTAATACTGAGCAACTGATGATACTCAAAAAGACAGTGAATAAGCCCCAAGATCCAAGCCCCAAGATCCAAGCCCCAAGGGACGACTCCCTTGGAATTTGGGACTTGAAATTTGGAATTTGGGACTTTGAATCTGGAATTGGGGGCTTGGAACTTTTTTCACACAAGAATTTATTTATGTAACATGAGTGAACAATACAATAACCTCACAGGTCGTCTTGATGAATTCATCAGGAAGTACTACAGGAACGAAGTCCTTAAAGGGCTTTTTATTCTGTTGTTCCTCTTTGTGGTCACATTTCTGCTTGCTTCTGTCACTGAATATTTCGGGAGATTTACAGTTACAGTAAGGAGCGTTTTATTCTATACTCTTATTCTCTTATGGCTTACGGTTTTTGTTAACTATATCGGCCTTCCGCTTCTCAGATTATACAGGGGCTGGCGCCGTATGGATAAGAAAGAAGCTTCTTCGGTAATATCAAAACATTTCAGCGATATAAGGGATCAGTTACTGAATGTGCTTGAGCTGGCAGAGATGCCACAATCACGATCTGTTTCCACAGAACTTATCACAGCCAGTATTGATAATAAAATATCGCGGATAAGCCCTTTCCGATTCGAAATGGCCATCGACCGGAATAAGACGCGCAGCTTCCTTTACAGGATGCTGTTTGCATTTCTCGTTTTTCTTTCTGTCTGGATATTTTCTCCGAATGTTATTACACAGGGTTCCGAAAGGATCATTAAATACAATACTGAATTTCTTCCGGAAGCCCCTTTTACATTCACACTCGAAAATGACAGCCTGAATGTAGAAAAGGGAAAGGACTTTGAAGTTCTCCTTAATGTCGGCGGAAAGGTTCTGCCCTCGCTTGTGTATATGACATACGGAGATGCAAGGTTTGTGATGGAAAAAATTTCATACGGAAAATTCCGGTATGTCATGCATAATGTGAATAACCCGATAACTTTCCGGTTCAACGCCGAAGAATATTACTCATCAAATTTTGAGTTAAAGGTAATGCCTCCGCCTACAATTGTGAATTTCATTCTCGAAGCCGATGTCCCCGAATACACGGGAGAAAAAGATTTTACCCAGCAGCAGAACGGAGATATAACCGTACCCGCGGGAACAAAGCTGACCTGGAAGTTCACAACAGACGATGTAGGTGAAATGTTTATGACGTTTAACGATACAATAAGGGAAAATCCGGTTGTTGCGAAAAACGAATTCACACATAAAAAGAAAGTGTACTCTTCATCCCGTTATAGTGTTAACATCAGGAACAAATTCTTCAGCAAGCCGAACATCATGGGGTATTATATAAATGTGATCCCTGATCTTTACCCGTCAATCAGGACCGAAACAATAACCGACAGCATACGGCCGGGAGTTTATTATTTCCGTGGCCGCATAAGTGATGACTATGGTTTTTCACGCCTGCATTTTACATATACATCAGGAAAGGACAGTGTGAGATCAGTTGAAGTTCCTATAAGCAAGGGAACCGCAAACCAGGACTTCTATTTTATGTACGACTTCAGCTCCATTACTTTGCCGGGCGGGGGAATAGAGTTCTTTTTTGAAGTATGGGACAATGATGCTGTGAACGGACCAAAATCCGCCCGCTCACAAAAGGAGAGTTTCGCCATCCCTACACAGTCCGAAGTGGACGATTACCTGAAGAATGCAGATAAATCTGTAGAAAAACAAATGGAAGATGCTGCGAAATTGTCGGATAAAGTAAAAGACGACCTTAATAAACTCAGGCAGGAACTGATGAACCGCGAAATGAGCCAGTTCGAAAAGACCCAGAAACTGAATTCCATAATGGAGCAATACAAGCAGCTTCAGAACTCGGTGAATGAGATCAGCAACGAGTACCAGAAAAGAAATGAATACCTGAACACATTCACAGAACAGGAAAACGATATTATTGAAAAGCAGAAACAGGTTGAGGAACTTCTTGATAATATCATGGACGATGAAATGAAGAAGTTGATGGAAGAACTCAGCAAACTGATGCAGGAATTCGACAAGAATAAGCTCAACGAGATCACCGAAAAGATGAATTATAGTCTTGATGACCTTAACAAGCAACTCGACAGGAATCTTGAATTACTGAAAAGAATGGAAGTCGAGGAAAAGATGAGCGACCTTGCAGACAAACTAAGTGAACTTGCCGACAAACAGAAGAACTTATCAGCAGAGTCTAAAGAAAGTAAAAATATCGATCAGGCACTAATTGACAAGCAGAAGGAGATCAGCGAAGAGTTCAAAAAACTTACGGAGGAATACAGTAAACTTCAGGAAAAGAACCAGGAATTATCAAGACCGATAAAAATGCCCGATATAAGTGAGTCGTCGGATGAGGTAAACAGCGAAATGCAGCAGGCACAGGAGAACATGCAGGAAAACAATGGCGACAAGGCGTCCAAGAATCAGAACAATGCTTCAAAAAAGATGAAGCAGATGAGCGCCGATATGCAGAAGTCGCAACAGCAAAGCACCTGCAGTTCAAATTCCGAAGATATGGATAACCTGAGAAATATTATGGATAACCTCCTGAAATACTCATTTGCACAGGAGAAACTAATGAATGACGTTAGGTCTGTTCCTCTGCGCGATCCTAAATATATGGATAAGGTAAGGGAACAGAAAGATCTGAATCAAAACTTCGGGGTTATCCGCGACTCGCTGTTTGAACTTTCAAAACGCACTCCCATGATCTCTTCGGTTATAAATAAGGAGATACGTTCTATTACCTCTAACAGCGACGAGGTTGTTTCGCTGCTTGACGACAGACAGGTGCCATCGGCACGTACTAAGCAACAGATGGTGATGACTTCGGCAAACAACCTTGCACTGCTGCTCGATGAAATTCTTGACCAGATGATCGAGAAATCCAAGCAACAGTGCCAGAGTAATTCTCAATGCAATAAACCCGGAAAAGGTCAGATGAGCCTTCAGCAGATGAAGAGCCTTCAGCAAAACCTGAAAGCCCAGATGCAGAGCATGATAGATCAGATGAAGGGTCAGAATCCGAAAGACGGAAAGCCCGGAAACTCGGAACAACTTGGCAAGATGCTGGCGGAGCAGGAAAAATTCAGGCAGATGCTTAATCAGATGATGCAAAGCGGCGGCCTGAGCCCGGAAGCCACAAATAAACTTAAAGAGATCAATCAGCTTTTAGAAGAAGTCGAAAAGGATATCATAAAAAGAAATGTGGGCAAACAGACCATATTAAGGCAGGAACAAATTTTAACACGACTTTTAGAAGCGGAAAACTCTGAGTTTCAGCGCGAAAAGGA
>CAZEWB010000389.1:0-4326 GCA_964515655.1 uncultured Bacteroidales bacterium | reverse complement strand
GATAAGAGAGTTTAGTAACATTCATATAAGCAGTACCGAACCCATTCTTCTGCCTTTTGAAATTTTTATTATGGCTTGCGATAACTATATAGTTTCCTAAAGGCATTGCCGGCATTGCGAATTCGGTTGAATAGTCCTGATAGTCGTTACTGTCGGGCAATGCTATCGCGAAAGTTTTTACCGGAAGTTTTTTCAGATAGTATAGTACAAATGTGCTGTCGTAAAGGTTTCTTGTTTTTTTCCAGTCCTTAAGCCAGTCGATCCTGATTATCCTGAAATAAAGGCTGTCGACATTTTTAAAGTTGATCTCCGAAAGTATCGGCTTGTCGGGTAAGGGATTTTTTTCTATAGTGAAACTGAATGACTTCGATAGTATCTTGTTTTTAAGTGCAAGGCAGTTGGCGGCTCCGTCGGTATTAGGATATTTGTCAATTCCCTGTTGTGCAAGTGCAAGAGCTTCGCGTATTTTATGCTGATACTTCTCATTCACTACAGGCTGATAGGTTTCACCTAAGGTGTAGTAATGTTCGCCAAGACGGCAGAGTATCTCGGAAGCGGCAGGGCTTTTTTTGTTGGTCTCGTAAAGGTATTTAAGCGATGAAGACATAAGTGTGTCTTTGTCGGGAACTATAGAGTTCCTGTAAACAAAGTCCAGCCTTCTGAGGTCTGCATCCACCAGTGCAAAAACAGAATCATCATCAAGATGGAATTTTATTATGCTCTGAATAATTACCAGAGCCCTGTATTTAAGCGAAAGTGTGTCGGAACAGACGATCTTATAATCTGCAAATGTTTTAGCAGGATAGAAATGGGCTGCATCATTAATGTTGAATTCATACGATGGGCGTGTTATCTCAGCTTCTCCGTTCGTGAAAAAGTCAAATGCCCTGAATGCAAGGAAATCGAAAAGGGTGGGGCGGTATTTTCTGCTGTAAAGTGGTTTGTCAAGAATGTCATCAAAAAGATCGATGCGCGTTCTCTGAAGGCTGTCGAGATTTTCTACAGAAGCTTTAAAGCAGAGCACACTTTCTTCTATCAGGCGGCGCGCATCCCATGTGGCGACATCATCGGGTCGGAATGAACCGGTGTTTGTCCGCTGATACATTATATATCTGTTCTGCGAATAATACTGCCAGTAAAAATCACCCAGCATCGACTGCAGCATTGGCTTAAGAGGGAAAGCGGCGCTGTCGGTCTCTGCTTTAAGGTCATTGATAGCTTTAACGAATCCTCCATCGGCGGTCTGAAGAGTGTACTTCATCTTATGCATAAGGGCTTTTGCGATCTGGGCATAGTTCTTCTCTTCTTTTGCCCTTTTGTATATCTGTTCCACCAGTTCAAGGGCGCTCTGCGGAAGACCGTCCGCTTCGAATTTTGCCACTTTTTTCCAGGCGTCTTCGTACGAGTCACCTTTTTTGAATTCAATGTAATCACGTTTGGCGTCATAACGTGAATAAATAATTGCAGATGTCGCTGTAAATACTGCCACTAAAGCAATTACGAGAATGATCGGAGTCCTTTTCATAAACTGAAATTTAATTGTTGAAAAATAAGAAAATTAATTGTACCCTGAACTTAAAAACATATAAAAGATGCTTCTTTTTGATTATTCCATAAAATTAGTTGAAGATTTTTAATTCTGTTACCAGAAACCAGTAACCAGAAACCAGTCACTGGTTGCTGGTTGCTGGTTACTGGTTACTGGCCTTCTCCTCGTGGTAATCCTGCTCAGTGTTCACATCCCAGATATTTTTCTTGTCTGAAATTCCTGATATGATATTATCAACGGCAATCATAGCTGTCAGCATGCTGTGATCCTGGTTGTTGTATTTGTGCATTCCGTTCCTGCCAATTAAAAAAAGATTTTCGAAGCCGGAAGTGAAATTCTTTACAAGATCAAAATTATTATAACTGCCGAAGTAAGCGGGATATGTTTTTGCTTCCCTAAGAACTACTCCGTCAAGGAGGCAGGTTTTATCGGCTATGCCAATCTTTTCGAGTTCCGATGATGCCATTCCTAGCATTTTATCGTCAGGCATTGTCCACATTTCGTCTCCTTCGTTACAGAAGTATTCGAGACCCAGCCAGAAATTATTTTTGTCTTTTACCATGTAAGGACTCCAGTTATTAAAGACCTGGATACGTCCCATTTTCACATCGGGTTCCTGAATGTATATCCAGTTGTCGGGCAGGTCTTTTTTAAGACTGCTGAATAAAAGCCCCACCGAAATAAAGTCTCTGTATACAAGTCCGGCTGCCGTTTCTTTAACATCAGCAGGAACATCGCCCTGCCAGCCTGCAATAAGGTCTTTTACCGGCATGGTCGAAAAAGCGAAGTCGCAGTCAGAATACTCTGGTTTTCCGTTTTCTTTGTTGATCCATGTAAGGCCTTTGATCTGTTTCCCTTCGGTATGAACAGTTTCTGCTTTTGCATTGAAAATAATTTTGCCCCCGCCTTTCACAATTTCATCAGCAACGTTCTGCCATAACATACCGGGGCCGAATTTAGGGTAAAGGAATTGTTCGATAAGTGTTGTTTCAACTTTGCTTTTTCTGACCCGGAAAATGCTTCCTATTGCATGCATCACAGCTTTAAATGCCGACAACCCTTTAACTCTTTGTGCACCCCAGTCGGCGCTGATCTTGTTACAGGGCACTCCCCATACCTTTTCGGTGTAGTCTTTAAAAAACGTTTCGTAAAGTTTTTTTCCGAAGCGGTTAATAAAGAAGTCCTCGAGAGTGAGTTCCGGTTTCCTTTTAATAATTGTAGCCCTGAAATAGCTGAATGCAATGGCCATCATTTTTATTATTCCGAGATTGCTGAAAGTATTACCGTTCAGTTTTACAGGATAATCGAAAAAACGCCTGTTGTAATAAATACGGGAGAGACGTTTGCGAAGCAGCATCACTTTGTCGGAGCGTTCAGGGTCAGGAGCCTTTTCCTGGAGTCCCATGAGTTGTTCTTTGTTGTGATAAGGGATTATTATTCCGGCACTGTCGGTTATTTTCTGAAGGGGAAGAATGTCAAGCCACCAGTCCATCACCCGGTCTGATTTGCTGAAAAAGCGATGTCCCCCGAGGTCAATGTGGTTGCCTTTATAGTTGTATGTTTTTGAAATGCCGCCAACAAATTGCGACTGCTCGATAATGACCGGGATAATATCGGTACGCTTCAGCAATTCGTATGCTGCTGTGAGTCCTGCAGGGCCTGCTCCGATTATTATCGCGGTTTTCTTCATTCTTTTGAAGGTTCAGGTATGCGAACGCCTATAACGAGAATATCATCAACCTGCTCAAGGTCGCCCTGCCAGTCAACAAGGGTTTTATCAAGGATTTCTCTTTGAAGGTGTAAGGGTTCTTTATGAATTTTAAGAAGGACTTCGGTAAGTGGTTTGTACTTGAATTTCTTTCCCTTCGGGCCTCCGAACTGGTCGGGGTATCCGTCGGAGAACAGGTACACCATGTCGCCGGGAGAGAGTTGAACGACATTGTTGGTGAACGTATCAGTAACTCCGTCTTCATTAACTCCTATAGGCTTTTTATCTGCTTTTACTTCAATGATCTGGTCGTTTTGTGTGTAGTACATCGAATTATATGCACCGGCATACTGAACTTCAGATGTTGCAAAGTCAATTGTGCATATTGCCAGGTCCATACTGTCCTTTACACCGCTTTCGCTGGCTGTCTGCCTCAGAGTATTGTTAACTCCTGCGTCAAGAAATGAAAGAATTTTATCAGGTGTAATAATTATTTTTTCCCTGACGGCCTGAACGATCCAGTTATAACCAATCACCGACATCATTGCCCCGGGAACTCCGTGGCCGGTACAGTCGATAGCTCCGAAAATAAGTTTGTTATCAACCTTATCAAAAAAGTAGAAGTCACCGCTTATAACATCCTTTGGTTTGTACAGAATAAAATGGTCTTTAACGATCTTTTGAATATAATATGAAGGAGGCATGATCGCAGTCTGGATACGACGGGCATAGTGTATGCTGTCAGTAAGTTCCTTGTGGATAAATTCTATGTGACTTTTCTGATCGGAAAGAAGATCACGTTGTGCTGTAATTTCATCACGTTGCGACTGTATCTCTTCTTTCTGGAGAGAGACCTCATGATTTCTGCGTTCGAGCAAAAGATTGGTTTTCTTTTTCTGCTTATTAAGTCTGATAACTATTATCATGAAAATAATGATCAGGATTACGAATGCAGATATTATCAGTAAATGTTGATTATGTCCTATAGTTTCGTTCATTTGATTACTATTTCAGTTGTTTTAAATCAGTTGGAAAAATACAAAAAATAACCACCAAACACACCCAACAC
>CAZEWB010000388.1:951-4357 GCA_964515655.1 uncultured Bacteroidales bacterium | reverse complement strand
TGTGTTGGGTGTGTTTGGGTGTTGTTGGTATTAACTTTTGCACAGGCGCCTGAATCCTTCAACTTTCAGGCCGTTGTCCGCGATGCGGGAGGTAGTGTTCTGGTAAATACACCTGTACAGGCAGATATCAGAATCTGGAAAGATGGACCAATACCAATGATCGTATTTGAAGAGACCCACTTTGTAACGACAAATGGATTCGGGTTGATCAATATTCAGGTTGGTAGCGACAGTACTGCACAGATGGCAGCCATCGACTGGTCCCTGGCTCCATACCTGATCGAAGTCCTGATCGACGGGACGTCCGTGAGCACAACTCAATTGCTTAGTGTGCCATATGCGTTATATGCAAAAACTGCAGAAACAGTTACGGGTGGAATTACTGAAACAGATCCTGTTTTTGTTGCTTCACCTGCAAACGGAATTACATCAGGAGATATTACTAACTGGAATAACAAACTGGATACTGAAGTTGATGGTTCAGTGACGAATGAATTACAGGTTCTCACGATCAGTAACGATACTGTTTATCTCAGCGATGGCGGTTTTGTAAAACTTCCTGCAGGCTTCGATGGTCAATATTCAAGTTTGACAGGTGCACCAACAAATGTAAGTTCATTCACAAACGATGCCGGTTATCTTATTTCAGAAGTTGACGGGTCGGTCACAAACGAGTTACAAGCGCTCACAATAAGTAACGATACAATTTATCTGAGCAACGGGGGCTACGTAAAACTTCCTGCAGGCTTCAATGGTCAATATTCAAGTTTGACAGGTGCACCAACAAATGTAAGTTCATTCACAAATGATGCAGGTTATCTGACTTCCGAAGTTGATGGTTCTGTAACAAACGAATTGCAGGCACTGACGATCAGCAACGATACTGTTTATCTCAGTAATGGAGGCTACGTAAAACTTCCCGCCGGCTTCAACGGGCAGTATTCAAGTTTGACGGGCGCACCAACGAATGTCAGTGCATTTACAAATGATGCCGGATATCTGACTTCTGAAGTTGATGGATCTGTAACCAATGAATTACAGGTATTAAGTATAAGTAACGATACAATCAGGTTGAGCAATGGAGGCTACGTAAAACTTCCTGCCGGCTTTAACGGCCAGTATAGTAGTCTTACAGGCGCTCCAACAAATGTCAGTGCATTTACCAATGATGCAGGCTACCTGATCAGTTACACAGAAAAAGATACAATGATCTGGAAGAAAAATACAAGTGATATTTATTTTTCCACGGGTAATGTCGGTATTGGAACAACTAATCCCGGTGCGAAATTAGAAGTTGCAGGCCAGATCAAAATTACCGGCGGCCTTCCCGGTCTGAATAAGATCCTGACTTCAGATGCCACCGGCCTGGCCTCATGGTCAACAATTAACGGTATCGGCGCCTGGACAACGTCCGGCAATTCAGGGACTACGGCTGGAACGAACTTCTTAGGTACTACCGATAACATCGACCTGGTGATAAAGAGGGGAGGATCGGAGCAACTGAGATTTCAGAATAATGACATACGTATCCCTAACGGTGTGCAGGTTCACAATACAGGTGCAACAATAAATGAAGTGATAGGATTGACAAATGATTACGGTATTGGTCTTTCGCTGGCCAATAAGAACAACGGTGGCAGCGGAAGCGTAGGTATTCAGGCACAGATATCCTCTTATGGCTTCAGTTATGGCACAGCAGGTCATTTTTTCTATGGCTCAAGGATCAATCCTCCTGCCGGTTCATATGGAATGGTCGTGAACAACACTTCGGCAAACGGTGTCGGGGCACGTATTGATGTTGCCGGGTCAGGCGCCACAATGACAGGTTTATATATCAATGCTTCCGGAGGAACAAATAACTATGCATTACTGGTTAATAACGGCAATGTTGGTATCGGTATTACGACACCAACAACAAAACTTCAAATAGCCGGAGGATTAAAAGTTGACGGAACTATAACCGATAAGAATATTTCTCTTACAGGTGGATTTGGTTCTGGAATTGGAGGAGAGATCAATATTACATCAGGATATGGGACAAATGCCCGCGGAGGTAATGTTAATATCTCAACAGGGTATACTTCAAGTTGGGCAGGAGCCGGAGCCTCATCAGATGTAATTATAAGAGGAGGATTCATGGAAACTTTTGCAGGTTATGCTTCTGTTCAAGTTGGAGGAGGCAAGGCAGAAGTAGGCGGAACTAACGAAACTACCGGAGGTGTTCTTACTCTTTCAGGAGGAAATGCAAATCTTGGAAACAGGAACGGAGGAAATATTATTCTCCTGCCGGGTACTGCCTCTGGAACTGGAACCAATGGTTATGTGGGTCTGGGAACCACAAGCCCAACCAATCAACTTCATATTTCAGGAGCTGCGGGAATGGTTTATGTTATGACCGAAAATACTCAAACCACTGGTCAGACTCATGCTGGGATTTGGGCAAAGAATAATATAGGTTCCCTTATGGGTATACAACAGTATGGAACTAGTTATGTGACGAATAATTCACACTATACTGACGGATCGCATCTGTTCAGCACCGGTGCCGGCGGAATGTCAATTGAAAGCAGAAATAGTAATGCAAATGCCAACATACGATTTTACACTAATAATATGTACGAAAGAATGCGTATTACAGTTGCGGGCAATGTGGGTATCGGAGCAACAAGTCCTTCCCAGAAGTTAGATGTTCAGGGTGGTAACGTAAATACTTCCGGAGATATTATGACAGGCGGTACAGCACGAATTGACGCTACAGGAAACCTTATAAATATCGGCAACATTACTGCTACTGGCGCTACAACTTACACCTCAGGTGCAGGCACATTACTGAAATTACAAGGCGGAAACAGTGGGAGTGCTATGGGTGGTGGTATTAATCTGACAGGCGGAACAAGTGGTAATAATATTGCCGGTGCAGCCGTGTCGCTAAACGGTGGTCCGGGTGGATTTAACGGAACAGGAGGAGCCGTCACTCTTACCGGGGGGACAGGAGGCCAGAGTGGTGGTAGTGGTGCATACATTACTGTTAACGGCGGAGGCCCGAATTATGGACCAGGAGGAAATCTCATCCTCAGCAGCGGACTTGAATCCCCGGGCAACTGGTGGGACGTAGGCCACAATGGCGCTGTCATTATGGCGATCAACGGCACGGAATATATGCGCATCGACGGCGACCGGGATGGCTTTCAGGGCTATGTCGGTATTGGTACAACGACTCCCAGTGCAAGACTGGAAGTGGCTGGACAGGTTAAAATCACCGGCGGTACACCTGGGCTTGGTAAAGTTTTAACTTCTGACGGAACAGGTCTGGCAACATGGCAAACGCCTGCATTAGCAGCAGCAACATACGCTTATATTTATAATTTGCTTCCTCAGACTATAGCCATCGACGCACCTATTGTAT
>CAZEWB010000388.1:0-941 GCA_964515655.1 uncultured Bacteroidales bacterium | reverse complement strand
CAGTAATAATGGAACTTTATCCGGAATTACTCATACGGCGGGAACTGATGCAATTTCTTTCGATAATGATGGTGTGTATTCAGTTTGGTTTAACATCACAGCAGTAGAGCCAAGTCAATTTACTCTCTTTGTGAATGGCATTGCCATTCCAAGTTCTACTTATGGGTCGGGCGCCGGTACTCAACAAAATTCAGGAATAGTAATTATTATTGCCTTAGCTGGTGATGTATTAACATTGAGAAATCATACCAGTGCAGCTGCAGTTAATTTACAAACCATTGCAGGTGGAACTGAAAGTAATGTCAATGCCTCTTTACTGATTCAAAAAATAAATTAGGTAACAGATCGTAGAATTTTTACATCAATAAAAATGCGGAAGGCCCGTCATCGGGGCTTCCGCATACATTATACAGAAAGTCGTTTATTCAATTTAACCGAATAAATATTATTTCTGCCTGAAGTAATTGTAGTAAAAAAAAGGCCGTCCACAAGACAGCATTTTTCATTAAAACATATTCTGTTTATTCATCAGGAATCTTTTTAAACTCAGGGCGGGCGAGCATCTGTAATGCCTGTGGTTCGGCGGGGTCATATAAAATTACAAGCTTCCAGAATTTTTTAGCTTCCTTAAAATCTTTTGTCATTATTGTATGGTAGGAACCGTAATACTTGTATGCTTCAATCAACATACTCGAATACTTTACAGTATCAGTAAGGCCTTTATCAATTACAAGCTGATAATCCGGAAGAGCTAACACCATTGTTGAATCGAGAGCTGAACGTGTACGGGCACGCATCTGAAGACCGTTCATTGAACTTGGTCGTTTTTCGAGAAATGTAGTAAGCAAAGTATCGGCTTTTCCATATTGGGCCAATTTATAATAGCATTTCCCGGCATAGTAAAAGTCAATATCTTTTGAACAGCTTGACTCAGTTTTCAG
>CAZEWB010000387.1:0-4357 GCA_964515655.1 uncultured Bacteroidales bacterium | reverse complement strand
CTGAGGGAATAAATAAGAGTTACGGTGATTTTCAGGCGCTGAAAAACGTTTCAATAAATATTGAACAGGGCGAGATTGCGTCTATTGTCGGAGCCAGCGGAGCAGGAAAGACAACCCTTTTGCAGATACTGGGTACCTTGCAGAACCCTGATTCGGGTAATATTTATTACAACGATATTGATGTGCGAAAACTCAATTCCAGGCACCTTGCAAGGTTCAGGAACGGGCATATAGGTTTTGTTTTCCAGTTCCACCATCTGCTGCCTGAGTTCAATTCCCTCGAAAACGTGTGTATCCCGGGTTATATTTATTCCCGGTCGAAAAGAGCGGTCGAAGAAAGGGCAAAGGAACTTCTTACTTTTCTTGGTCTTAAGGACAGGATCACCCACAAAACCAAACACACCCAACACACGCACAAACCTTCGGAGCTTTCGGGTGGCGAAAAACAACGTGTGGCTATCGCAAGGGCGCTTATAAACAAACCTTCAGTTGTGCTTGCCGACGAGCCTTCGGGTAACCTTGATTCGAATAATACACAGGAACTTTACAGTTTAATTCTGTCGCTTCGCGAAAAGTATAACCAGACCTTTATAATTGTAACGCATAATAATGAACTTGCCAATGTATCCGACAGGATATTAATAATGAAAGACGGGGAGATTGTGCAGGAGGTTGGTTGTTTAAAACAGTGATCGGTGGTCAGTAATCGGTGATCAGTAATCGGTGATCAGTGGGGTGGTGAGAGAGGGGATTGAATCATTATTGAATGAAATATTGTATCAGGTGATCAGTGGAACATTGGAGATAATATCAGGCTGTATTATTCGTCGTATAGCCGAAATGTCCTGATGGGACAAAATATTTTTAACAAACAAAAAAGTAAAAGGTCGTGCCGAAGGTACGAAACAGAGTACAGGCATTGTTACTTGCCATCCCGGTATTATTGTGAGCGAGCGGCTATGAAAAAGTAAAATAAAACTCATGAACACATTTAACATGCTGGATTAAAGTTTTTCAAAAAAAATGTGTACTTTTATTCTTAATAGAAAGAACTAAATAACAATGTATTATCTCAGAGCTGTTATCATCGTTATTATTCTGGCCCTTTGGCACAAGCCCTTTAATTCATTTGCTCAAACAGAAAATAAGGAAAAGTGTACTTATTACTTTATCAAGGCATGGGGTTTTTTAAAGTACTATCATAATAATGTGGCGAAGGGAGAGGTGAACTGGAATAACGTATTTTACGAGGGTTATTTGAAAATTCAGTCGGGTATATATAACACCGATAGTCTTCTGACATTTTTGCTGGAAAAGGCGGGAAACATAGAAAACAGTAGTAAGGAAAATAACGATCTGCCGAACGAAATAATAAGATGGATGACGGATTCCGGGTTTATTTCTGCGTCTGTTGCAAACAGGTACAAGATAGTTTACCATACATATAAGCCATGTTATAATTATTATGTGGGTAATAAAATATCTAATAAACTATTTACAAATGAATCGGCAATTACCGACGAATCGTTCCCTTCTTCCGAAAAACGCATGCTGGCGCTGGCAAGGTATTGGAACATTATAGAATACTATTTTTATAGCAAGTATCTTTTACAATCAAACTGGGACAGTGTTTTAGTAAAGCATATTCCGCTTATAAGAAATACAAGTAATGCCCGGGAATACCAGGAATCAATACTTATGCTCACTGCCGAAATAAATGATGTCCATGCCAGAACGGGAAGCTCCTGTATTGATAATGATATTATACCTGTTTTTTATTATTCAAACTTTGAGGTTAGAAAAATACAGAACGAATTTGTGGTTACTAAGAGGTATTGTGAAACTGAAGATAGTACAAGTTTTCCGCAAGTTGGCGATATAGTAAGAAAAGTGGAATATGAACCAATCAGTATTGCTCTTTCCAGGATCCTGCCATATCTTTCCTCCCCCGATTCAGATTATAAAATCCATCAGGCGGGAAATGATGTTTTACATCTGGGTAAAGAAAAAACAATTAATATCGGATATACACGAAAAGGAAAAGATTTTACGATTGACTATCAAAGGATGGGTCCTGATGAATTTCTTAGTTGTGAGAAAAAACAGATTAATGAAAATAATGTAAGTTTTTTAACTCAGAATATCGCTTATGTGGATATGAGAGATGTCAAGTATTTTGATTTGCACAAATTATTTAAGGAGGTTAAAACTACAAAAGCAGTGATATTTGATTTAAGATGTTATCCTAATAATTTTGTATTGTACAAATTGCCTAAATATCTGAGTCCAGTGAAACTTCACCGTTCACAGTGGGTGGTAGAAAATATACCAAGCTTAAAGAATCCCGGTCAGAAGGAATACGAAAAAGTTATGAAAAGAAGCGGGAAAAACAGGAAATACTACAAGGGTATTGTTGTAGTTCTCGTAGATGAGACTACTTTAAGTATCGCAGAATGGACATGTATGGCCTTTCAGACATCTCCCAACGCAATTATTATCGGAACAAGAACAGCAGGGGCAACAGGAGGTGTTGTATATGTTAAATTACCTAGTGGAATAACTACTTCGTTTTCATTCACAGGTGCATTTTATCCTGATGGCAGGCCTACACAAATACAAGGTATAGTACCAGACATTAAACTTGACCTGAAAAAAGAAGACTACCAGAATGGAAGAGATGCCTTCATTGACAAAGCAGTGGAATATCTTAATTCTAAAGGGATTTATTGACGGGGAGATTGTGCAGGAGGTCAGTTGTATAAAACAGTGATCGGTAATCAGTAATCAGTAGGGGAGAGTGAGAGGGGATTGGAGGGTTCAGTAAAGTACAAAATATCTATACTTTTTTAAACCAGAAGAACTTCAGACAAATTTCTTGAAAGATTTATTTGTCGTATAGCCGAAATGTCCTGTAGGGACAATACATTTATAATAAATAAAAAAAGTTAATGATCGTGCCGTTAGGTACGAAACAAATCCGTTAATTTCATCCAGCCCTTTTAAGTACAAGTCCTCTGAATTCTTTACGGTGAAGTAATATACGGCATTCTTCAATATCGAATAAAATACTTTTAGCGTGTACATTACTCCTGTTTATTGATATTGATTTTTTTAAAGTATTAATCGCTTCCTTTTTCATTCCTAATTTCAGAAGACATTCTCCATAACTATCATACACATTAAAACTATTAGGAAACAATTCAATATTAAGTTTGAAGATTTTTAAAGCGTCCTCATTTTTTCCCCTTTCCATCAATTCATATCCGAAATTATTTATTGAGGGTTCTGAAACATCAGATAGCGTTTTATTAACTTCATCTTTCTTAATAGCTGTTATAAATTCATCAACCGAATTTTCAGAAATATTAAGGCTGGCAAAATTAATTCTACTCTTAATTTTAACCTTTTCTTGTTGTTCTTCTAATGTTTCTACTCCGTATTCTCTTCTTTCTGCATCAGTGATTTTTGTTGTGTCAATAGTATCTAATTGCCATGAGCCATCATCTAATATAGTATACTGTGTTCCATATATCTGGGGCTTCCCGGTTGATATCAGATATCTGTCTGTGGCCGCAGCTAGTAGCGACTTGTTTGTTGCAGGATTTAATTCAATTGCCTTTTTCATCATTTCTATTGCCATCCTGTGATCTTCTGCAAAAGGGCCATGCTGAAAAATCATTGCTGCATTAACATAGTCATTTGATGTTCTTACAAGACCTAAGTCTAACATCTTTCTAACCCGTGCAAGATGCATGCTGTCGCTTTTAACTTTCAGTTTCCAGAAAACCGGACTTTCATTACTACGGTCATATTGATCTTCTTCGTACATCTTAATAAGTTCCTGATTGTCTCCATATTTTTCCTGAACGTTTTTACAAGAAAAAAACACTGAAAATAATATTATTAAAAGATATTTATTTTTCATTTTTTAATCAATAATAATAAAAGGGACCCCTGTAAAAAGATGTATCAGAACTTATAAAACAGCAGGCTTATGATTACTACAGCGCCGAAGACTATTACCATAGAGCCGGCAATTTTATTTATCCACCAGAGCCTTTTAAGGCGGAATTTTTTACGGAAAAGATTTACGAAAGTAGTCAGTGTGAACCACCATGCAAAGCCTCCGAGGAATACGCCCAGAACCAGCTGGAGTATTTCAACAAAATTGCTTTGTTCCTTTACGATCCCAAATCCGGCAAATGCAGCTCCAAAGAAGAATATTGTCATGGGATTGGAAAGAGTAAGTACGAATATCGAAAAGAAATCACCGATGAAGTTTTTGTTCACATGCTTTTTACGAAGCTGAATAGCAGGATTTGTAGAAAAAATGTGATAGCCAAACACACCCAACACA
>CAZEWB010000386.1:2001-4374 GCA_964515655.1 uncultured Bacteroidales bacterium | reverse complement strand
GGTAAAGAATGAAACAGGTGAAGACATTGAATTATATGTTCCTCCGGCAAATGTTCTTATGCAGCATTCATAGTTTGTATTGGGTGACAACATTTGATATGTATATGGACTTGTGTAAACAGTGGTATATGTGTATGAAGTACTTCCTGCTACATTCAATCTCAGCTGGTATGAAGTTGCTCCGCTTCCATCCCATGCAATGGAAGCTGTATTGGTCGTTGGAGTACCAGATACCCTAAGATTAGTTGCAATATATGAAGTTCCATTTGCTGTAGTAAATAAAACAGGTGAAGAATAAGGAGAATAGACGCCACCAATTCGTGTCGCTATACAGCATTCATATGATGTGTTTGGTTCAAGAAATTCTTTTGTAAACGGACTGGTATAAGCATTAGAATAATAATAGGTAGAACTTCCTGAAATATTAAAACGAAGCCTGTACATATCAGCTCCACTACCATCCCATGCAAAGGTAGCTGAATTGGTTAATGGTGTACCAACTACTCTTAAATTAGTGGCCTTTTTAAAAGTAAAGGATTTGGTAACTGTACAACCATTTGCATCGGTAGCTGTTACAGCGCAGGTTCCTCCGCAGATGTTTGTAGCTGTACTAGTAGTTTGAGCAGGCGAGGTATTCCATAAGTATGTATAAGGAATAGTTCCGCCTGAGGGTGTAATGGTCGCTGTTCCGTTGCATGAACTAAGAGCCGGTTCTGTCTTGGAATCAGAAGCTGTCAGAAGGGTCGGTTCAGTAACTGTAACAGAACTTGTAGTCGTACAATTATTAAAGTCGTATACTGTTACGCTGTAAGTTCCAGGGCAAAGACCTGTTATTTGCGCAGTAGTTTGTGCTGAAGACCATAAATATGTATATGGAGTTGTGCCTCCCGATGGTGTTGCTGTTGCAGTTCCATTGCACTGTCCGTTGCAGAGGATATCTGTTTTATCTGCAGTATCAGATAATGCTGCTGCCGGTTGTGTAATAGTAACACTTGCTGTTGATGTGCATCCGGCAACTTCCGTAACAGTGACGTAATAAGTAACAGGACGCAGACTAACCGCTTGCTGATTGGTCTGAGCAGGTGAGGTTGACCAATAATATGTATAAGGTGAAGTACCTCCTGTAGCATCCGCAGTTGCAGTTCCGTTATTAAGTCCTCTGCATGTAATATTAGTATAGTCATCAATAGTAACGTCAAGTGTAGAAGCAACCGGATCGGGGTCGAGCTGGACATTGGCCACCGGGCTGTCGTTATTTACTGTAACGTCACCAATTTCTTCCAGCATGCAGGATTTGTTAACAGTGTAATCATATGTCCCGTTACTGACATTATAAATTAATACTTGTCCGCTGGTATTTGTATAATAATTGGTTGCGTTAAAATTTACTGTAGCATTAGAAATTGGGGTACTGCCATCGGTTACATTAAATGTAACACTATTAGAAATTGTCGCAGGAGTGGCTGTTACTTTAATACAAAGATCTCTTTTCCATGTTGATTCCTGATCTGCTCCCATTATCCTCCATCCTGAACCAATTTCGTTTGCAGCCCAGCATTTCCCTGTTTCAATTGTCGGATTGGCAGAACCACTTAGATAGGCTTCATAAGGGATACTAAAATATGTTCCTGGTGTATTATATTCACAAAGTATGTAATAATCTGAACCGGAACTAATAAGGATTTCATCAATTACATCGAACATATACACGCCGGGGTATTCACAATAGTTACCATTAACTTCGCCCAGAAGGCCTGAAAGATTTGTCCCATCGAAGGAACTATATACTTTAAAACTAAGGGTAGCGCCTGCCACATGTATATATGAACCTATGCGTGTAAGTTGCTGATCGGAACCGGCAGTGAACTTAACCAGGCCATAATTTGTATTGTCAGCCCAGCCGAACTGGCCTATCTGTCCAAGTTTGTCGTATCCATTGTAGGTTTCGCCTGTTGCAAGAGTATTATATGGGTAATATGCAATGTCTGAAAGAGCTTTAGTGTCGTTGTACGAGATGTAAAAATAACCGGCATCACCGAAACTTGTACCCCAGCTATTTTTTACTATCCATGCACCGGTACCACCTGCGGTTGACTTACTGTCGTTCCAGCCTGCAAGTAAAACCCCATGATTTGTTGAACTGGCACCAGAATAGTAATATGTATAATCCCCACTATTATAAGAGGCTTCTTCGTAATACATATTGGCATATACAGCGCCATTATCATTAATTGTTTGTTTAACAAGATCAATACTGAATGAAGGAGAAGCTTTACCTGGCAAAAATCTTGCTTCGGCTACGTAACCCTGAGGTGTATAAGAGCCACCGCAGGTCCATCCTGTCGGACAGGTCGGACTGGCAGGATAAGCATC
>CAZEWB010000386.1:0-1991 GCA_964515655.1 uncultured Bacteroidales bacterium | reverse complement strand
TAAATGAAAGTGACGATGCTTATCCTGCCAGTCCGACCTGTCCGACAGTATGAGCATCGTCACTTTCATTTACTGGTCCATTGTAACGTGTGAAATAAGCAGTTGCCAGCATCATGTTTCCGCCGCTGCAAACCGTTGGAATAAAGCCGTGACAACCGGACAGGTTCTTTTCTGAGAGGTCAAAAGTGCCGTATCCGTTTTTCATCCAGTTGGATTCTATGGCGCCAATATTACCAAAAGCCCAGCAGGGTCCGCTGATTTTCTGATCTTTTACAGGAGTTACCAGGCCGCCGTCAGCAGTTCTTAAATCGTAAGTTGCAGGTAACGATTTTGTAGCCTGAAATGGGCTGACATTATCAAAATTCAATTGAACCGGGTATGGTATCTCACCCAGCATCAAATTTGAATTTAAGCTGCTTTTTGTCTGGTCAATGCCATTAATGTATTTTACAAACTCAGGATTTTGCGGACCTTCAAGAGGGTCGTCATTAACAATCTGAGCATTCAACATGCTGGTACTGAATAATACAGCAAGAAAAATTGTGAAGAGTTTCATATTAATAAGTTTTTTTGTTATCATAGATTATTTTACGAAGATACTAATAATTTTGTTACGTTTTGTAGGTCTTTTTTATTAATGTATCATAACATTGTGTAAGCAAGGCAAAACAACGACTAAACATTTTTCAAAGGTATAAAGGTATATGGTATAGGTTCGGCGGGCGCACAAGCCACCGCTCCGGTTTAAACGGGCGAGTAGGGATGTGTGCCAGGAAGCCTTATACCTCTATACCTTATGCCTTCCCTGGATATAAAACAAAAATTCTATTCGACTTAACATTAACAGAAGGTATAAAGGTATACGGTATAAGTTCGGCGGGCGCACATGCCGGCGCTCCGTGTATACAACGTAATACGATTCAGGCAATGAAATAACAGGTGCGTGGGAATGTGTGCCAGGAATCCTTATACCTCTATACCTTTATACCTTCCCTAACCTTACCCTTCTTCGCCCTAACATAGTTAATGAACCCATTAATTGTGATCTTGGTATCTTCAATCAAATCTATTCCTTTACAATAAAGGTTTTTGTTAATAAAATCAAGATCATAGCATGATATCAGATGGTCTTTCAATTCATATAGAGAACCCCTTGAAATTCTATAAAACTGTATCCCTTCCTGATAGTGGTAACGCCCATATCCTTCAGAAATATTAGCAGTAATACTCACAGCGGCTTTTCTTATCTGAATATTAAGGTTGTACTTTTCTTCTTCCGGAAGTTTGGGTATAATTTCTTTGTAAAAGAAAAGTTTAACTATCCTTGACTTTTTCCATGCGTCAAGAGTAGTAAAATCTTTTTCGGCATTATAATTACAAAGAATATCTTCAAAAGAAGAAATATCTTCATTCTTGACAAGATACTTTTTAGTTTTTTTCATATGTGGTAAATAAAAATTAGATTACTAATAGCAAAGGTAGTGAAATAAGGTATAAAGGTATATGGTATAAGTTCGTCGGGCGCACATGCCTCCGCTCCGTTTCCGCGGGCGTGATGGCAAGTGTGCCAGGGATCCCTTATACCTTTATATCTTATACCTTCCCCAACCTTTAGCGTAAGCAACATGCCATTTCCTCATTCTCACTCTGCTTTCCCTATACCTTCCCGGGATTTAAAACAAAAATTCTATTCGACTTAACATTAACAGAAGGTATAAAGGTATATGGTATAAGTTCGGCGGGCGCACATCCTCACGCTCCCGTTTAACCGGGCGGGTAGGCCCGTGTGCCAGGAGACCTTATACCTCTATACCTTATACCTTTCCTCTCAACCTAACAATTTTAGTGAAATTTATTGATTTAGTGGCAAGAATTGGACATCAACCGCAGGTTGATCCTGGGAATGTAAACCCGGAACGCGGAACGCAGAACCCGAAACCCGAAACCCGGAACCCGAAACCCGGAACCCGAAACCCGGAACCCGAAACCCG
>CAZEWB010000385.1:0-4375 GCA_964515655.1 uncultured Bacteroidales bacterium | reverse complement strand
TGTGTTGGGTGTGTTTGGTTTTTTGTGTCCTGTGCGGAACCTGAAAGTGAAGTTGCTGACAGTATTAAAAGTAATATTGTGTTTTTCATCGTTTTTTTTCTTTTTTGACGGACAGAGGTTTTAAAAAGTTACTGAAAATGATCTGCAAAATTAGTATTTTATATACAGAGATCACAGAACTTCATGCAGATATGACTTTTTTATTTTTTTGCTTTGTTTTATTATAAATAATGTATCTTTACTCACAAATAATCTACTATGAAGAATAAAGATAACAAATTTTCGTACCAGTTAATTTTCAGTTATTTAATGACATTGTTAGTGCTTCTTGTACTGACGTCAGAATTATTTGCCCGTGCCGGTGGCGGTGGTGGTGGCAGCGGTGGCGGCGATGGTCTTGGCGGGCTGATCTTCTATATAATAATGATGATACCTTTTCCTTATAATCTTATAGTAGTTGCAATAATAATCTTCCTGTTATGGCTGCTAAGAAGAAAGATCAGGGAGAAGAGCGTGCTTAATGAAATGAACGAAGCAATGCCTCTTAAGCCCAAAGGTGTCGATGCCTTCCTAAAACGAAACCCGGGATTCAGCGAAGATGCCTTTAAAAAACGCGTAAGAACAGCCTTCGCGGGAGTGCAAAAGTCATGGTCTGAGGGAAGTATGGGTCCTGTTCGACGTTTTATCAGCGATGGGGTTTACCAGCGTTTTAACACCCAGTTTAAAATGATGAAACAGCTGGAAATAGTGAACAAACTTGAAAAAGTTGAGATACTTGATGTAAAGGTTTACTGCTATGATAAGGATGGAGAATATGATGTTGCACATGTCGCAATAGCTGCTTCGTTAAATGATAATTTCGTAAGTAAAAAATATTCTGAACTGAATTCCGGCGGAGTTGAGGCATTTTCGGAATTCTGGACCTTTATAAGAAAGAACGGTGTTGCCGAAAAGAATATTTTCGATCCCGACAATTGTCCACAGTGCGGTTCTCCTCTTCCAAAAGAAATGAGCGACATTGCAAAGTGCGAAAGTTGCGGTGCAATTACATCAGGAGGTGATTTCGACTGGGTACTTTGCGAAATAACGCAGAAAGACGACTTCCTGTTCCAGAACAGAAAACTTACAGCATACGATGGCTCACATATGGTCAAAGTAAGAGGTGTGGTAAACGACATTCCCGGATTCTCTTTACAGCATGTCGAAGACAAGGTCTCCAACGGCTTCCTGCAGATACAGACCGCACGCAGCCTGAAAGACCCGGCAATAATGAGGCGTTTTGTGGGAGAAAAACTGTTTGACGGACTTTCTGAAACGATTAAAACAGAAGAACCTTTTATTTATTATCGCATATACCTTAATGATGTAACAGTTACCGGTGCAAACAGGGATGGTAACAAATTCAATCTGGCAGTTGCCGTTAAAATGTCTTTCCAGAGGGTTTCTGTAAAAGACGGGAAACTCAGAAAGCTTGATCTTTCAGTTATCTCTGATACCTGGGTCGTGAATATTGCCCGGGAACTTTCCGATAAACCGAGTAAGGGTTCATTATATGCCCATTCATGCCCGGCCTGCGGAGGCGTTGTCGGGGACACGATAGACGTAAAATGCCAGTACTGCGGATCTGTGCTTAACAGTCCCAAGGGAGAATGGATAATAAACTCAATAAGCGCTCCGGGTTACCTCGAAACTGTGGGCGAAGCTCAGGATGCAGGCGGATTTGCTGTTATGGTTGACGCAGATAAATTAGACGACCTGCTTGACGTCCGTGACTATGCATTCAACAACGTTGCTGTTATGGTTGCTGCCGACAATGTCGTTACTGACGAAGAAACAGCCCTCCTCAAGAAACTTGCAAAGAAGTGGGGTTACAACGCAAACAAGATCGAGCCTACTATTGAGATGGCAATAAATAAAAAGCTGCCAATAAGAATGCCCGAAAATCCCAAAAAACGCAAAAAGATAATAGACCTTATGGAAAAAGCAGCAAAGGTGGACGGCCTCATCAGCGCTGAAGAACAGCAGCTGCTTGATAATATGAGATCCGAATATTTGAATTGAGATTAGACAGTAATCAGTGATCGGTTATCGGTGATCAGTAAGTTGGGTGTGTATTTAATTCATTCTGAGCGATCCCATCGATAACGGGTCACTGATTACTGGGTTAGTAATAAAATTTGGATTTTCAATATTTTTATTGTATAATTGTAAATATCTGCTTTTAAAAAATAAAGACATATGAAAAAACAGGATGAAAATTTGAATATAATTACTAAAGTAGTCAACCAGTCGTTGACAAACATTAGAATAATACTGTTTGGTTCACGTGCCGGAAATAATGCAGTATCATACAGCGATTACGATATTCTTATCATAGTAAAAATAATATGGAACCATCTGTAAAAATGCAATATAAAGCATTATTTCGTAAAATAATGGCAAAATCAGTCATCATTTCAGATATATTTATTGAAAGCGAATATGAAGTTAAAATTAAAAGTCAGTTGCCTGGCCATATCGTTAAAACAGCAATAACAGAAGGAGTTCCTTTATGAATGAGAATGTACGGCTGTATTTACTTCAATCAATATAATAACAGCAAATGGCAACTATATTTTATACAGGAAAAACTATCTTCTAAAATTATGTCTGAATGATTATAGTACTTTTAACTTAAAATATAAAGATTTTTGCAATGGTAAAGAGTAAGACAATAAATGTAAAGGGGACTGATATTACAATTGTTCAGCATCAAAACACAGATTACATTTCTCTTACAGATATGGTCAGAGGGTTTGGTGATGATACAATGATTTACAGCTGGATGAGGAACCGTAACACATTGGAGTTTATTGGTATTTGGGAGGAATTGAACAATCCGGAGTTTAAAAGTAACGAATTCGTTACCTTTAGAACACAGGCAGGATTAAATAGTTTTAATCTTACTCCACGAAAATGGGTTGAAGCAACCAATGCGATTGGAATTTATTCTAAAGCAGGCAGATATGGCGGCGGTACATTTGCTCATAAAGACATAGCGTTCGAATTCGGGAGTTGGCTTAGTCCCGAATTTAAACTATATCTGATAAAAGAATTTCAGCGGCTCAAAGAGGATGAAAACGAAAGGCTAAAACTTGAATGGAACCTGCAAAGAACATTGTCAAAAGTGAATTATCATATACATACCGATGCAATTAAAGAAAATCTTTTACCGATTGAATTATCAAAGAAACAAATAAACTATGTTTATGCCAATGAAGCCGATTTGCTGAATATGGCTTTGTTCGGAATAACAGCAATTCAGTGGAAAAATGAAAATCCTACTGCTGCCGGAAACATCAGAGATATGGCAAGTTTAGAGCAATTAGTAGTGTTGTCGAATATGGAAAGTGTGAATGCATTAATGATTCATCAGGGCTTATCGCAGAGAGAACGTTTGACTCAGTTGAACAAACTTGCAATTACACAAATGAAATCCTTGCTTGCAAATAAAAATCTGAATAAACTGAAGACTAATGAAATACGTAAAGAAAAGAATAAAAAGTCCTGAACCGGTTTGGGCAGGACCCAACCTTCAAGGTCTGGCGCAGGCATAGTGCGCAGGCGTCCCCGGAGGTTTAGCAAGGGCAGTGGCGTTTTTAATTACCCGGATTGCAATAAAGATTTTTTTTGTTTTTGAAAAATAACGTAAGTTTGTAAGTATAAAACGTTTTGTTATGAAAAGATGTATTTTATCAGTCATTGGTTTTATTTGTATGATCAATGCGTTTGCACAGTCCCCGCAGGCATTCAATTATCAGGCTACAGTCCGTGACGGTTTGGGGAATATCCTGCAAAATCAGAATGTAAGTTTCCGGATAAGTCTGTTGCAGGGAAGTATAACCGGTACATCTGTATATTCAGAGGAACATGCTGCAACAACAAACCAATTTGGATTAGTAAATCTTGAGATAGGAAATGGTTCAAATCCTTCTGCTGCATTCAACAGCATTAGCTGGAATGCCGGACCATTTTTTATGAAAGTTGAAGTGGATCCTGCTGGCGGAACATCATATATTGAAATGGGAACAACTCAGCTTCTCAGCGTTCCATATGCCTTACACGCAAAAACCTCCGAAGATTCATTCAGCGGAAATTACTCTGACCTCACAGGAGTCCCAACCAATGTCAGTACATTCAATAATGATGCGGGATATATTACCAGTCCCAATGATGCCGATGCAGATCCTGCCAATGAATTGCAGAATCTTAACATTTCAGGGAATGACCTTACAATTTCTGACGGCAATACTGTAACCCTTCCGGTAATTAATTTCAGTGCGGGAGCGGGAATTGATCTGACCGGTAAAACAACCAACCAAACACACCCAACACA
>CAZEWB010000384.1:2114-4388 GCA_964515655.1 uncultured Bacteroidales bacterium | reverse complement strand
AAGGGTCTGTTCGAATTCAAGAAAGATTTTATATGGAATAAATCTTCGAATTTCGACAGGAATATTCACAAACAGATAAGTCCCGGCGTACTTATTTATATGGAATCGTACTCTACGGAATTTGACATTGGCTACCGCTTTTCGTTAGAAAAAATTGTAGATAACAAACTTGTGTCAAAGATGATGTCAGACATGATACAGTGGGATAGCCTTAAAGGCAAATGGACAGCTAAGAACTATTATATACGCAACATTTATGCCGACCATGAAGAAATCATCAAAGGAGAAAACTTAGATACCACACTTGCGATCAAGCCGGCGGACTTTAAGGAGAGGATGGAACTGATAGAAGCAATGAACTATTTTGAACTTAACGAATACATTGCCACCCAGGAACTGAGCGGTTCGCCAAACATCGAAAAATACAGGATCGAAAAATTAAAACGGGTAGCAAATCCTTTCTCAATTCTGATTCTTTCACTTATCGGGGTCTGCGTTTCTTCCCGGAAAGTAAGGGGCGGAACCGGGCTGCATATAGGAATAGGACTGGGACTAAGTTTTTCGTACATTCTCTTTATGCAGATGTCAACCAACTTTGCCATAGGCGGATCAATGCCGGCATTATTAGGCGTCTGGCTGCCCAACATTATCTATCTTTTCATTGGGCTGGGGTTGTATAAGTTTACACCGAAGTAGAACGCTTTTGTACTTTCTTGATTTTTCTTATATTTGAGGAAAATAAGATCCGCTAAGACTGTAAATACTATCAGCAACTGTTTGTATAACAGTAAAGATCATATGAGAACAGAAAAAATATTATTCACGTTAATTATTCTTATTAATGTCAGTCTGACTTTCGCCCAGACAGATTCTGTTCCTGTAAAACATAAAATATTTCTGTCTGTTTCCGGTGGAATAGTAATGCCAACGAGAAATTTTGCTCTCTATGAAAGAGATTATACAAAATCCACAGGAATTCATTTGGATGGTGGTGCAGGCATTGGATTCAACGGGAGAATAGAAGCACAATATTTATTTTCCAGAAACTTTGGATTACTGTTTTCTTTGTTTTCAACTGTCAACAAAACATATCCTGTTGAGTATGACGTTTTATTTCCACAACTCTCAGCACCCGCATCAGGTGGAGGTAGTGTGACCACATCGTATATTTACGCCGCTAAAAAATGGTATACCAATAATCTATTATTAGGTTTGTCGTATCATTTAAGAAAAGATATTACCACTTTCTCGATCCGGCTTTCTGCAGGATGTCAGCATGTTCAAAGCCCTTATGTTGAAACTAATGAAACCGGGTACAACTGGCAATGGAACTGGCAAACGACACACCCATGGTCTCAAAAACTGGTACAGTCCAAAATAACAAGTTACTGTCTGGTTTTTGACGGGGGTATGAATGTGAGGTTTCAATTAAAAAACAGAACAGGTATTATTTTAGGGTTTGACTATCTGGTCTCAAGGCCGGAATTCAGAGGAAGCATATTTTATTCTTATGATATAAGCGATGGCACAACATCAACTCACAATGAAGGAAATTCACCTATAGTGTATGATAAAACTGTTACAATGTATTGTCTCAATTTTGGCATAAGTTATGCAATAAAATAATTGGACAACATACAAAACTGCCTGACTTTGAATTGAAATATTATGTACCTTTGGTTCATTAATGTGGCGACAGTATCCACATAATTGCAGAAAAATAATAAAACTTTCAAATATGAAAATCTTAATAATCCTCTTTACAATCCTGTTGGTTTATGGAACCACATATGCACAGGACACAAAAAAACTATCGGGCAAATGGGTTGGGTCCTATGTTTGCAGTCAGGGCGAAACAGGACTAACATTAAAGATCAAATGTAAATCTAACGGAGACATTACAGGTACCTTTACATTTTACTCTATTCCCTCCAATACGGATCCGCTGGTTAAATCAGGAAAGTTTTCCTTCACGGGAAAATACACTTCCTCAGGAAAAATAATGCTCAACCAGAACAAATGGATAAAACAACCCGAAAACTACGGAATGGTCGATATGGAAGGAGAATTAAAAGAACCAAATATTTTTTCAGGAAAGATATCTAATCTTAATTGTGGAAATTTTAAAGTTGTAAAAAAATAAAATGATAAATTTCGAAGCGCTATATAAGATCTCTTACGGTATATATATTGTAAGTTCAGGCACAAAAGAAAAAGGTAATGGTTATATTTCAAATACTGTTTTCCAAAAACAACCAAACACACCCAACACAA
>CAZEWB010000384.1:0-2104 GCA_964515655.1 uncultured Bacteroidales bacterium | reverse complement strand
TGTGTTGGGTGTGTTTGGGTTTTGGTTTCCAGGTAACATCAAAACCGCCAAAGATCGCGACCTGCTGCAGTAAGAATAATTATACTGTGGATTTTATAATAAATACCAACTTTTTTTCGGTATCAGTAATAAAACAGGATGCAGATCCCGGGATTTTCAGCCCCTTTGGCTATAAAAGCGGCAGGGATATTGACAAACTAAAGGGAATGCAGGTAAAGTACGGATCAGCAGGTACGCCCATCGTATTTAATGAAGCAATAGCCTGGTTTGAATGTAAAGTTGAGCGAACCATAGACTTGGGTACACATCTGATGTTCATAGGCGAACTCGTACAATCCGAAGTTATTGACGGATCCAAAGAACCCCTTACATATCTTCATTACAGAAATGTGTTTAAGGGCCTTTCGCCAAAAAATGCTCCCACTTATATTGAAAAATCAAATTTAACAACGAAAACAATGACGGGAAAATCAGGCAAATTCAGATGTGTCCTATGTGGTTATATCTACGATGAGAATATAGAAAAAGTAAAATTCAAAGATCTGCCTGATGATTGGGTATGTCCTGAATGCGGAGCAGGAAAAGAAGATTTTGTAGAAGAATAAGCGATAAACTTTATCCTTTTGCTTAGCTATAGACGCTTGAATAAGACCCAAGGTCCAAAATCCAAGCCTCAAGCCCCAATGGGAAGCATACCTTGGAATTTGGGCCTTTGGTCTTGGAATTTGGGTCTTAGGTCTTTGGCTTTGTAAACTTAAATAATACTCCGTATCTTTAAACAAAAATTCTGAATGAAAAAAATACTGTTTTCAGTCGCACTTGCTGTAATATGTTCTGCACTGTTTTCGCAGCCTGTAAAAGATGTAGCAAAATTCAAGGAATATAAAGGCGGCTTTTACGAGAACACCATACTTAAAGATGTCCGTGAGGTTGAAGAAAAAGCAGTACCACAAAAACCATACATACGTTTTAAAATTGATAATACAGGCAAGAACTACCCCAATAAAATTGACTTATACAAATCATTCTGGCGTAATCCCCCGATTTCTCAGGGTAATGCAAGTACATGCTGGTGTTATTCCACAACATCATATTTTGAATCAGAAGTAAAACGATTGACGGGTAAAGAAGTGAGACTTTCTGAAATATATACCGTTTACTGGGAATATGTCGAAAAGGCACGCGAATATGTCCGCACCCGCGGAAACAGCGCTTTTACTGAGGGTTCCGAAGCCAATGCAGTTACAAGGATGTATAAGAAATACGGCATTGTTCCCTACGAAACATACACCGGACTATCCAACGGCCGCAAATACCACACACACGAAAAAATGATGGCAGAAATGGAAGCATACCTTAAATCCGTTAAGGAAAATAATGCATGGAACGAAGAGCTGGTGATCTCCACAATTAAGTCGATAATGAACTTTCATATCGGCACGCCTCCAGCCGAAATTACAGTTGACGGCAAAAAAATAACACCCTTACAATACCTGAACGATGTATTAAAACTGAAAATGGACGACTATGTTGAAGTCCTCTCATACATGCAGGAGCCATACTGGAAAAAGGTTCTCTACGATGTTCCCGACAACTGGTGGAAAAGCGAGGACTACTGCAACGTTCCCCTTGCCGATTTCATGAATGCACTTAACGGTGCAATTGAAAAGGGTTTTACTGTAAGCATTGGTGGCGATGTTTCGGAAGCAGGCCTTGAAACAGAAGCGCAGTGCGCTGTTATTCCCACGTTCGACATCCCTTCGGAATATATCAACGACGATGCGCGTCAGTTCCGCTTTTCGAACAAGACCACAACCGACGACCACGGCATGCACCTTATAGGATTCGCAGACAATAACGGCAAACGCTGGTATGTGCTTAAAGATTCAAGCGCCGGTTCAAGAAATAACGACCCAACTGCTAAAGAATTCGGTTATTATTTCTTTAACGAAGACTATATAAAACTTAAAATGATGAATTTTACAGTACATAAAGATGCTGTAAGCGACCTCCTGAAAAAAATTAAATAAATTCCAGTATGTTTACCAATGAGCAAATTTTATTTTCTTCATCTGCCCCAAACAACCCAAACACACCCAACACA
>CAZEWB010000383.1:0-4394 GCA_964515655.1 uncultured Bacteroidales bacterium | reverse complement strand
TGTGTTGGGTGTGTTTGGTGTTTTGTGGGTTGGCGATACAGTAAAAGTTCTTCCTTCGGGAATAATTTCGAAAATTAAAAAAATAGAAGTTTTCGGCCAGGAACTAAAGGAGTCCTACGCTTCGCAGTCTGTTAGTTTTTTGTTAGAAGACGAAGTTGACATAAGCCGCGGAGACATGATAGTAAAGGAAAACAATCTGCCCGAACAAGGACAGGACATTGATATAAAGTTCTGCTGGCTCAGCGAAAAACCAATGATGCCGCGCGGAAAATACGTTTTAAGGCACACTACCGCCGAAGTAAAATGCATGGTAAGCCAGGTCCTTTACAAAGTGAACATGGAAACCCTCGAAAGGATCCCCGACGCAACGGACGTTAAAATGAACGACATAGGCCGCATGATAGTAAGAACACAGAAACCCTTATTCTACGACCCCTACCGCAAGAACCGCATAACCGGCAGCGTAATCCTCGTTGATGAGGCCACGAATACTACGGTTTGTGCGGGGATGATAAATTAGAGTTTGTTCATAATGTCCGATTTACTCACAATATTGTTTTATTTTAAGCGGTGTTCGTGATATCGCTTCGCTTAATTCTTCGTTACTCTTGTCTTGAAAACAGTCATTTACAATAGTAAACTCCTTGGTTTTCAAGACTGCGAAAGCCTCGAACTCGAACATTATGAATCAAACACTAACTTTATAGACATACACTATTACAGTCGCTCGCATGCTGCGAGTGACTGTAAATGATTAATTGCGATGGCATTTAGACATTATTTGCTGTCACTCGCGACACGCGAGCGACAGAGGTGATTTATTTGACTAAATCTTTTGCATTTACGATAATTATTTTCCCGTTCTTCGAGAAAGCAAGTTTGCCATTTGTCTTGCTTTTAGCCTTAATCAACCTTTCAAAAGCCAGTTCAAGACCTTTAATGATTTTTTCACGGAGTTCTTTTATGTTAACGTCGTTATCCATTACATCCGGCTATTATGTATAAGTTTGGCATATATAACTATGTACAAAATTACAAAAAATTATCGAACAAATTATACAGAACTTATCCTTGTTGACTAAGCCACAAATACTACGGTTTGTGCAGGGATGATAAATTAGGGGATACATTTCGAGTTTCTGATAATAAATAATGTGTTTAATTACATTGACGAAATCTCTGTCACTCGCGACACGCGAGCGACAGAGGGGATCATTCACTTATTATTCTAATACTATTTTTTTTGTGAAAACACTATTCCCCGATTTGATCTCAATAAAATACAGACCGACCTTGAGTCCTGATAAATCAATTGTAGTTGTATACGTGCTTTCCATTTTATCTTTATAGTAAAGGCTCCGACCCATCAAATCAAAAACTTTAATTGAATTAATCACGTTATTTTCATTAACAATATTTATAACTCCTTTGGATGGATTGGGAAAAACTGATATTTCGGATTTTTTTTGAAAATCATTTACCGATGTCAGGTCCGTTGTTACAAAGGCTAATTCAAAGAAACGGAGATTAATTGTTTGAGAAAATTCTTTTAGAAACAAACGAACAAAACCGGATGAATCAAGACTATTAATATTACCAATTACTTTTCTCTGGCTGGTATTCAATGGAATTAAGAATTTATACCACGTTACAGGTGTACCATCACCGTTTGCGGGATTTACAGTTATTTTGTCTGCAATAAAATTTTGCCCGACAATAAAACTATCGGGATTTAAAACCACTTTATACTGAAAATAATTCTCTGCCGTATCTAATATGTCATTCCCATTTATGTCTTCATCATCAGGCAGGAGTTGTGTTGCCGTGCTTGAATAGAGTTCATTTGAAAACACACCTGTATTTCCTTCAGACCCATTATATTTTTTATACCTGTCTATAATACCAAATTCATATGAATCATAATCTGTTCCTAAATAATGATGGTAATCATCGGAGCAAGGATCATTCAGCGCCATAGTATATGCAGTAGAACTTATTCCGTATGAATTTGCTATTGAAGTCATATAATTTTGAAAAAAAAGTATTTCGTCATTATTAACAAGTCCGTCTAAACCGATATCCTGAAATTGCCATGAACTTTCACCGGCGAAAGTGTCAACAGGTAGTGCTAAGTTGGATACCCTTCCCCATACTGTAGTATCAACATTAGCAATAGTTGAGGTTGCAGGAAGTCCGCTTTCGTTGCTTCTTTTTCCGTCCTTTAGCATGTCTTCTGAAACATTTCCTATGTTTATGTATAAATTTCTTCCGTCACTTGCAGTATCGTACACAAAAGGGTCCATTAACCAAAATCCAAGAAAATTCAGGTTATTGGTTGTGAAAACATTAATCGGGATATTTCTCATTATCCCGCCCCATCTTGATCCAGGGGAGTTTAAATTACCGTCAGAGTTAATTCCATTTGAATATAGTGTTGGAACCATATCAAAGTTGTACGGTCCTTTTTCAACAGGATAATATGCGAGATTCAATACAGACAACATAGTTGAATCTGTGCTGTTCGGATAAACTTCATTAAATAATATCTCCCTTACAAAATGATCATGTTGTTGAGGAGTATTCACTATATGCACAGGAGTCACATTATTATTACGTACAAAAATAGGGTCAATTGAATACCAACAAATCTTTGCCCTGTTAAAACCAATCGTTAAATCATTTTGCAGATAAGTTTCGGGAAAAATATCATTTTGTTTATAGGGTATAGAAGAGAGATGCCAATCTGAAGGAGATTTTAAATCAAAATACTGATTTTCAATTTGAGCAAAAGATGGTGTTATAAATCCGGAAAGTATGAATAAAATCTTTAGTGTTTTCATGAGTGGGTTGTTTTTGTTTTCATTGCAGCTAACGTTTATAAACCAATTAAATTACACTTATTCGTCCAATTGAGATGTGAAGCTATAATTTGTAGGGGTTATTCCCCAAAAATAAGAAAAAAAACTATAATGTAAAGTTTATTAAATGGGATAAGATGCAAAAAAGTTATTCTTTACTTTTTCTCAAAAACATCAACCCGGAGATCATCTATAAAAACAGGGGCCTTTCCCCTGTGCATAAAATGTACTTTAAGGCTATCCTTTTCCGTCCTGACTTCAGGAGTCAGATACCAAAAAACTATTTCGTTCCATTTATTAATCTCAAGTTTCATATTCTCAGAATCGTATTTATAATATTTGTAAGCATAACCATTATGATCGAAATTCACTATTAGACTGAAAGGTTCATTTACCGGATCTTTAATCGGATATACATAGGCTGTTACCTTTATCCATGCATAATCCCTGTCGGTTATTACGTAATAAGGGGATCCGATAAACGGAGAGTTTACAGTTGAGCTGTCGAGTTTAAAAGAATATTTTCCGGAATAATATACGGTGGTATCATTTTTCACCGGTTCTTCGAAATCCATCTTAACAAGTAGCTTTGAATTGTATTCGTTTTCATTTTTGAAAATCTCAATTCCGTCGAATGAACGTTTTACAAGGAGTAACTTTTTATCCTCCTCATTCGCTTCCATTTTACCAAACACTCTGAAATAGTATTCCCGGGTCATTCTGTCGCCATCAATTATACCAGAATGATACTGTATTGACTGGAATATATTCAGTAAAAGACAACCGGCAATAAGAACATAACCTGCTATTTTCAAGACCAGTCTCTTATCCAGCCATGTAATAAAGTAACCCAGTCCGACTGCCATTACAGGATAGGATGGGATCAGCGCCCTCTGGCTGAAAGATTGTGCATACCACCAGCAGGTCCATGCCGAAACAATGTAAATATTTACTATAAAATAAACGATAAGAGCATAAAAGACAGAGCGGTTTTTCCTGAACAGGAAGTAAAATCCTGCAATTGCAAAGATCATAACCGGTGTATAAATCAGCCACCCTTTCCTGAAACTGAATAATACATCCGAAATAAATGGTCTGAATAATTCAAGACCTTCCCCTGCGTTTCCGCCATAACTGTTAAATAAGAATTTGCCGGTATGTATTTTCCAGTATATCATCTGGAACGATCCGAATGCCATCAATATGATTATAAAGACGGCTATTTGTTTTTTATACTTATAGAACAGTTTTAATCTTTCGGTCACGAAGTTCTTATTACTTATGCCCCATAACGCGGGAATTATTAAACAAACTACTTCCGAAGGCCTGCTCAGTATTGTAATACCGCATGTAATTGCAAGAAAGATCATATACTTCAATTTATATGATTCGTGCCATAAAATACTCAGCCAGATTATCAGTGCATATGTCATGAATAAAAAATTATGCGACATGGCATTCTGGCCATACATTGTTATATGGATGATATAATTCGTTGAAAAAACAATCACAAAAAAACCAAACACACCCAACACA
>CAZEWB010000382.1:3375-4398 GCA_964515655.1 uncultured Bacteroidales bacterium | reverse complement strand
AACGAAATGAACTTTTACAGGTATACCAGTATTTATACAGGATGCTTTTGCCTTTTCAATTACCTTAAGAAAATTTCTCCAGTCGGTGTAATTGAATATCTGTTGAATTTCTCTTGCGCTCCAACATTCAATACCTTCAAATAAATAGCATGCCTGCTCAAATTTATTGAAGAGCTCAGTTATCATTTCTTTTTTCATTTAACAAAAATAATAAAATTATTTAATTGGCGTTTGATTTGCTACTGTTTGTAATTAATTGATAACTAAACTCAAGAGTGCCTTCCGCAGCATATCCAGCGCGGCATACGAAGCTCTTATAATATTACGTTCGCGGTTATCCCCAAAAAGGAAAGATTGGCTTATTACTTTCTTTTTATCTGCGACAGCTATCCACACTGTGCCTACAGGTTTTTCGGGACTGCCACCGTCCGGGCCGGCAATGCCGGTTATGCTTATGCTGTAATCCGACTTCAATTGTCTCTTAACGCCTGTTGCCATCTGCTCTGCAACTTCGCTGCTTACTGCTCCGAAAGAAACAATATCCTGCTCATTTACTTTTAATAAATCTGTTTTAACTTCGTTTGAATATGCAGTAACGCTTCCTTTGTACCATTCCGATGCTCCGGGAACGGAGGTCAGCAGGTGCGAAATATACCCACCGGTGCAGCTTTCTGCAACAGATAATGTTTTCTTTGAATCCTTAAGTAACCTTGCTATTACCTGGGGAAGTGTTTCTCCGTTTTCAGAAAAAAGGTTTTCAGGAACAATAGTCTTAAGTTTTTCAGAATATTTCTGATACAAAAGCTGTGCTTCCTCCTTTTTCCTGTTATGTAAAGTAATTCTTAAACGGATCACTCCCGGCGAAGGTAGATAGGCGATCTCTGCTTTGTCGTGTTTAAGTTCAGTTTCGAATTCCTTTAGTTTGTCCGACAAACCCGATTCGCCTATTCCTGTGAACAAGTAATATTTTCGCGGCACAGGGGTCAGGCTGAAGTTCGAAGAAAGATAAGGAGTCACCTGGTC
>CAZEWB010000382.1:0-3365 GCA_964515655.1 uncultured Bacteroidales bacterium | reverse complement strand
TGTGTTGGGTGTGTGTGGGTTTTTTTTTTCAAACGGAACGCCCGGCAAAGCAACAAGCACTTTTCCTCCGCGACGGAAAAGCAGACCCGGCGCTGTACCCAGTTCGTTGTTCAGGATGATCGCATTGTCGGGGACCATCGCCTGCAGACGGTTTGTCTCCGAAACTTCCCAGCCTCTTTTCCGGAAAATCTTTTCAATATTAGAGTAAACGCTTTCAGAAAGGATCATCTTTGAATGGAAAAAAGAAGCAAGCACCGATACGGTAATATCATCACTTGTGGGGCCAAGTCCACCGCTGCAGATAACAACATCATGTTCGTTAAAAAGACGTACAAGGGCATCCATTATAATGTGCTTGTCGTCGGCTATAGTGAGTATTTCTTCGGTAGAGTAGCCCAGTTCTGTCAGTTTTTCACTTATAAAAGCAGCATTGGTATTAACAATATCGCCAATAAGTATCTCTGTTCCGATGGTAAGGATGGCTGCTCTCATTTTATTCAAGTTTTTTCAGGCGTTCGAGAATGGGAGGATGCGAGTAATTGAAAATGACGTATAACGGGTGAGGGTAGGGATTGGATAAATTATTCACCGAAAGCTTTTTCAGCGCATTTGCAAGATACGGACCAAACCCGTGTTTTACTGCAAAATCATCTGCCTGAAACTCGAAACGCCTCGAGAGTCTACCTCCCAATAGGCTTGTAACGATCGAAACCGGGGTCATAAGAATTCCGAAAGCTGTTATACCAAGATAAAAACTGTGAGTTTTACTTCCTAAGGCATACGATAATTCCGGGATCTTCAGAACAAAATAAAGCAGGACAAGCATTGCAGCAGTGCTTAAAAAAGAAATACCAATATTGTAAGGAATGTGATGCTTTTTATAATGCCCGGTCTCGTGGGCAAGGACTGCAACCAGTTCTTCAGTTGAGAGGTCTTTGATAAGTGTATCGAACAGTACAATTCGCTTCTTTGAACCGAAGCCTGTAAAATATGCATTTGCCTTTGATGAGCGCTTCGATCCGTCGATAGTGTAGACGTTCTTTAATTTAAAATCCGCTTTCCTGCAGAATTCTTCGATGGCTGTGCGGAGTTCACCCTCTTCGAGCGGTGTCTGTTTGTTGAAAAGAGGAACTATCATCTGTGAATAGAAAAAAGTGAAGAACAGCGATACGCCCGTCAGCAAAAGGAAAACATACAGGACAAACCATATTCCGGTGTGCAGGTAGAACCAGATGACGAACATCATGATCGGCAGTCCGATGATTATTGCAAGCATCATTCCCTTCAGTGCGTCGGTAACAAAGATGCGCCGGGTTGATTTATTGAAGCCGTATTTTTCTTCGATAATAAAAGTGGAGTACCAGCTGAAAGGTATGGAAAAGATGAAAAGCACTGCTCCTGAAACGGAGAACCAGATTACAGAAAGCCAGAACTCGTCGTGATAATAACTTCTCAGCCATTCATCTGCATAACCGAACAGCCCGGTTGTAACTATAGTGATCGTAACAAGGAAAGACAGCGAACTTTTAAGCATCCCGAACCTTGTGGTTTCCTTTTCGTATTTATACTGAAGAGAGAATTTATCTTCGTTATAAAACCCTATGAGCTGGGAAGGAATAACATTATTGCCGTTTTTTAAATTGATGTATTCAAGATACATTCCAAGCAGGAACTGGCATACAAGGATTATTACGATGGAATAAAAGAACAGGTCAATCATACTAATAAGAGCCTAAAAATTTACGGAAAAACCATTCAATTGAAAGAAGAAGAACTATTGCAACAAGGATGAATTTGAGTTCAATAAGGTCGTACATGTCGTATTCGCTGTGGCTTATGGCTTTCATCGAGGGGATGTCCTTAAGGGCCTTTTCCAGCTGGCTGAATGACGTGTCGCTTACCATTATTCCTCCGTTTGCTGTTGCCAGTTTTTTCATCACATCATGTCGGGCAGTGAGGTCGTTGTTCTCGAGCAGCGATTCGGCCACAACAAATTCGCCGTATTTATCAAACGATTCGCTACCTGCTTTTACATTTGCATGCCACTTCCACCTGCCCGGTTCAAGTATCCCGCATGATAGTCTGTAGAAATCTCCCTGCCTTGCAAAAACATAATCGTATTTTCTGCCGGCGGTATCGGTGAGTGTCATAAAAACATCGTAACGGTTGTCAGGTTTATAGCTCTCATCATATAGTTCAGCGCCTGCTGTTATGGCCTCATTTTCGGAATATGTGCGTCTTGCTGTGACAATAAAACGCTCTTTTTTCTTTCCCGACGAAAGGTATTGTACAGTGCGTGCGACGAGTTCATTAAAATAATCAAAATTACCGTATTCGCTGTGGCATTTTATCCTCCACCTCCATATTCCTTCTCCTGCGGTTATTGCGTACTTACCCTGAGACGGAATATCACAATAAAGCATCATAGGACGGCTTGTTGTGATGTTCTTTATTTTCTGAAAAAGCATGGAATTCTGCGGAAAAAGACTGTTATAATCTCCGAAAGGACATATAAGCGGTGGTAGTATCGAAATGTAAGCAGGGATGTTCTCCGACCATTGAAAGAGCGCAAAATTATTGTTGAATGCAGGAGTCGATTCATCATAAACCTGGCCGGATGACATTATTTTAAGTCCTGTACCAAGTGCATTGAATGCCGAAAGGTTGGACTGTGAGCCCAGTATGAACCATGCAGGCTTCTCGGCAGCAGCAAGAGATTTGAACAGTTCCGTTGCACCACTGCTCTTCGAAGGTATCTGGTGAAAAATAACAACATCAAACAACTGAATATTTCCTTTGAAATCATTTGCCTGCAACACCTGGGTTTCGTATTGCCCGTTGACGGCAAGCGACTGCTGAATTGCGCCTATATCGGGATGCGGTGAATTGTAAAGTATAAGTATTTTGCGTCGGCTCTCGATTATTTCCACCCAGATGTCCTGTGAATTATTCATTGTGTTCTTTTCGCCCTTTACACCTGAAACTGATAGTGTGTAATGCTTTATTCCGGGCTTATCGGCAGGTAGGTCTGTGCTTAATTCATATACCCACCGGTCGGAAGACGGGCTGATCTCTTTACTGAATAGCTGAGCGCCTTCCGAAGAAATTGTGATGCGGAGTTTTTCTCCCTTGCACCGGTTGGCAATAATGTAAGATTTAAGCGCAAAGCGGTTTCCTGCATACGTTACCTTATTGTACAAAACATCTTTTACGGCAGCATCTTTCCTCACGGAAGTATCTCCCATAGCGACGGTAAAGACCGGGAACCAAAGTCCTGCATCATTCAGGGAAGGGTCGGCGCCCCTGTTCATTACCCCGTCGCCGGCAATTATAAGCGCTCCTACGTGCCGGTTATTATAGGTATT
>CAZEWB010000381.1:0-4402 GCA_964515655.1 uncultured Bacteroidales bacterium | reverse complement strand
GTGTTGGGTGTGTTTGGGGGTTGGTTTCGAGAAATTTGATTTTCAGATATATGTCCTTAAATCAAATTTCTCGAAACGCGTATTCATTTACAATATAAACCATCTTTTCCACGAAAAGAAATTCGAAAGACTTACCGTTGTTCTGAATCACATAGACATGTCATCGTCCTCGATGTTCGGCAGTTATTCGCATCATTACGGATACGGTTATTACTCCTACGAGTCAAAATCGATGTACCAGGAAGATGCACAGAAGTATTTCCGCAAAGGCTTTTTCAACTTCCTGATGCGCCGAAAAAGGAAACGCTAATATTCCGCAATATGAATATTTCTTCCCGTCTCTTAACCATTATAATATTTATTATTATGACTACAGGCTGCAATTCCCAACAGAATACCCCAAAGGAAAAAAAGAACAGGAAAGCGGCTTATGCCGATCAGTTTTACCCTGCCGATTCAGTTGAACTAAAAAGGGACCTTAAAGAATATTTTGCGCTGAGCATAGTAAAATCTGACGTAAATACCCTTGCAATTATCGCTCCCCACGCCGGATATGTTTATTCCGGAACCATCGCCGCATCCGCGTTTTCGGCAGTACCTCCTGAAAAACAATATAAAAGAATTTTCATTATCGCCTCAAGTCACCGGATGTCATTCGAGGGCGCTTCGGTATACTCCGACGGAAACTACGAAACACCGCTAGGGGAAATTGAAACAGATACTGCCATGGCGACAGAACTCTGCAAAAAGTCTGATGTCTTTATAAAGCGCAATGAGGCTCACACTTCGGAACACAGCCTGGAAGTTCAGCTTCCCTTCCTGCAGCATCATATGAAAACACCTGTTACCATCGTCCCGATCATTCTTGGAACCCAGGATACAAGTATTGTAAAGAAGATCGCTAAAGTTCTTAAGCCATATCTCAATGATGAAAATCTCTTTGTCATCAGCACCGACTTTTCGCATTATCCCAAATACAATGATGCGATAGATGCCGACAGGTCCGTTGCCACTTCCCTGGTTTACAACAAGCCGCAACAGTTCATCGACACGCTTTCAAAAGTAGAGAGCGCCGGTATTTCAAATCTTGCAACGGGAATGTGCGGCTGGCCGTCTGTACTTACACTGATGTATATGACCGAAGGCAACCCTGACATAAAATACAGCCTGCTTGAATACAAAAATTCCGGCGACACAAAATACGGCGATAAGAACAAGGTCGTTGGCTACTGGTCGGTTAAGATCACCGGTGCGCCAAAGGCGACCTCCGACGGCCCCGCTTTTACTGATGAAGACAAAAAGAAACTGCTTGCAATTGCAAGAAAAACAATCGAGGAATTCATCGGCAAAGGCACCAGACCCGACCCCGAATGCAAATCAGCTTCCGATCTTCTGAAAATGCAGCTTGGAGCCTTTGTCACCCTGCATAAAAAAGGAAACCTGAGAGGATGCATCGGACAGTTTAAACCAACGATTCCGTTATGCGAACTGGTTTCGGACCTTGCCATTTCCTCGTCCACGCAGGACTATCGTTTTTCACCTGTAACAGCATCCGAACTTAAGGACATTGATATTGAGATATCCGTCCTTACACCTCTGAAAAAGATCAGCGATGTGAAAGAGATAGAATTAGGCAAGCACGGAATCTATATTGTAAAAGGAAGCCGTTCCGGGACTTTTCTGCCGCAGGTGGCAACAGGAACAGGCTGGAATCTCGAGGAATTTCTCGGGCATTGCGCCGAGGATAAAGCAGGCATAGGCTGGGACGGGTGGAAGGATGCCGACATCTATACTTACGAAGCGATAATCTTTCAGGAAAAAGACTTTCAATAAAATATTTAATGCTAAAGTGAAGAACATTATTGCCCAAAACCCCAATCGTCATTCTGAACTTGTTTCAGAATCTCCTCATGCCCTCGCACTCCTTCGGGAGCTTCAGCATGACTGTACTTTCCGGACTATGTATTTTGTCACATTGGTTAAAAAAAGAATGGCAGATGTTTGGTATTATAAATATTACATCAGTACTTATAACTTTTTAAAAGTAATTGAGAAAGCAAAAATCACATGTGAATCAAGTGGTGTTGAAGTTTCTGATCATTTTGCCGGCATCGGGAAAATGATTGAGGTCGGAAAGGGAGGCCTAAAGCAAATAGATGATATAGCTCTGAAAACTAAATATAATTTCATTACAGTTTAAAAACAACCTGAAATAAAAGGATATGAACAAATCATTTATCATTCTTTGGCTGCTTACAGCATCATACCTTAACGGCAACGGACAGGACAATGTCGGTATCGGCACAAACGCTCCCGATTCACATGCCATACTTGAACTTTCTGCTGCGGACAAAGGGTTGCTTATTACAAGGCTTACCACTGTTCAACGCAACGCAATGGCACCGGGATTAACGCTGACCCAGAAAGGAATGCTGGTCTTCGACAAGGACGACAGCCTCTTTTATTTCTGGGACGGTACACAGTGGGTTGCCGTTGGCTCAGGAGGAAGTACAATAGGTTGCAGCACTCTTCAGCAGGCTTACGATTGCGGAGGCGGCGGAGCAGGCAGGCAGATAATTGCCGACAGCGGCGCTGTTCAGATAAACCTTAACAGCTTTGCAAATAGTGTCGAAGGACTTTATTCCATTGCAACAGCCGGCGATGCTTCGCACATAACAGCTGCCATTAACGCCGAACAAACGTCTGCCTCGGGTGTTGCCATATATGCCGAAAACAGCAATACGGCCAATCAATACAACACCATTCACGCTTCTTCGAACAGCGCCAATGCTTATACCTCGGCCGTATCGGGGCATTACGAAGGAACAGCTCAGGGTGTGGGGGTATATGGCTCTGTTGACAATTCAGGTTCTTCGGGCGTTGCCGGAGTGATGGGTCTTAATACACGTACTTTAGGAGGTTATGGAATGCTGGGGCAGGGTTTTTATGGTGTTTTAGGCGAAACCGATTACCAGCAGGGCGCAGGCGTATGGGGACAAAACTATGATGCAGTGGGAACCGGTACCGGTTGCGGTGTTGTTGGCGACGGCAATTACGGAGTGTGGGGGCAAACCACAGACGGAGCAGTGGGCACTTTCGGCATGAATGCCAGAATAGACGGCGGTATGGGTGTGGAAGGCCAGGGGTTTAACGGAACTATAGGAATAACCGTGCAGGGACTTGGTTATGGCGTTTATGGCGAAAACGGCTGTACACAGACTGTTGAAAATAATATTGGTGTCGCAGGTCTGGGCTGGATCGGTGTTTTTGGCGAAAGCAACAACGGCGGAGGCCCGGGATTCGGGGTTTATTCAAACGGGGAATTAGGCGCTTCGGGATTAAAATCTTTTATGATAGACCACCCCCTTGACCCTGCAAATAAATTCCTTAAACATTTTTCAATGGAATCACCCGAAGCGCTTAACATGTACCGCGGCCAAACCAATTTGGATGCCAACGGAGAAGCCGTTATTACTCTTCCGGCATATTTCAAAGAGATAAACATAAACTTCTCATACCTCCTCACAGCCATTGGCGCACCTATGCCTAACCTGTATGTAAAAAAGGAGATCTCAGAAAATACATTTACTGTTGCCGGCGGTGTTCCTAACGGAAAGGTTTCGTGGACAGTTTATGCAGAACGCAACGACAAATACGTCCAGCAGTTCCCCGAATCCAAACAGGTGGAAGTGGAAAAACGTCCCGGTGTAAAAGGTAAATACCTTATCCCGTCTCTGTACAACCAGCCCGAAAGCAGCAAGATATTCCAGTCGCCGAAAACCAATATAAAGACTGTCATTACTCCACCGGTTACGGGGAAGGAGAATTATCAGCAACTGAAACCAACAGGGGGTATTTTGCATAAGTAAAATAATTTCCTTCTGCTGTATTCCATTTCTTGTTTTAACATAATCTCCTACAGTCGCTCTCGTGCCGCGAGTGACTGTTGTTGTTTAACGTAAATGTAATTTTAAAACTAATACTAATGTGAAATACAAAATAGCCCAAATCCCCAATCGTCATTCTGTCCTGAACTTGATTCAGGATTATTTCAGAATCTCCTCATGCCCGCGCACTCCTTCGACTTTCCGCTCATATACATTTCCTATACTATAGTTTGGTACTGGAGCGGACTTACAATGACGTTCATGTTAACGTCCACAAAGCCTGATCATTGAAAATCGCATTAAAAGCTTCAAAAACAGGTTGGCATAAACGTAAAAACAATAAAAAAACACCCTCCCGTCATTGCGAGGGAGCGTATTGTAACCTTTAAAATCTACACAAAAAAGCGACCGAAGCAATCTCTGTGTGATGGGATTGTGAGTGGATATATGGGATCGTTACAAGGTGTTTTCCTTCCCACATCATCCGCACAAATCCACCCACATCCGATTGCTTC
>CAZEWB010000380.1:0-4404 GCA_964515655.1 uncultured Bacteroidales bacterium | reverse complement strand
CTTCTGCCGCATTTTTCGGCGCTATAGCAATGGTAATAGCAGGTGTTATCTCTTTCGACGATGCCATATATTCGGTCGACTACCACACAATTTCGTTGTTACTGGGCATGATGATAATTATCACAACCCTTCAGATCGACGGCTTTTTCACATGGATAGCAGGAAAGACTATATCTTTTTCGAAAAGTACTTCGGGATTACTGACAATTATTGTTTTTGTGACAGGGATAGGCAGCGCATTTCTTGTAAATGACGCTGTGGTTCTTATGCTGACGCCTGTAATAATCATACTTTGTCGAAGCATGTCGTTAAACCCGCTGCCATACCTTATTGCAGAGATCCTCGCGTCGAACACCGGGAGTGTAATGACTATAACAGGCAATCCTCAGAATATGCTGATAGGAATGACCTCGCAGATGCCATACGGTTCTTTTTTGCTTTATCTTGCACCGATTTCATTGCTTGGCCTTATCGCAATTGTATTTATTATTCGCTGGCTTTATCCAGGGGATTTCCGCAAGGGAGAAAGACTGCATATTACAGAAACAGAATCAAAGGCTGACTATCGATCAATGCGCATCTCCGTTCCGGTTTTTATTGGTGTTATCATCATGTTTTTTTTCGGACACCTGTTTGATCTTTCCATATCGCTTATCGCACTGGCCGGAGCTTCTGTAATTCTGATCTTCGGAAAAATAAAACCTTCGAGAATTATTAAGGAAGTCGATTGGGTGCTTCTGTTGTTCTTTGCAAGTTTATTCATCGTCGTACATTCTGTCGAAAAAGTAGGGCTACTTAATAACCTGAAAGAATACAGTAACTGGTCAGATGATTTTGGAAGTATAGTTTCTCTTCATGGCATCAGCCTTGTTGCATCTCAGATTGTAAGCAATGTTCCTTTTACTGTTGCCATGATACCTCTACTTGAACCGGCTGCAAATGACCTTACGTGGCTTACGCTCGCATCTGCCTCGACACTTGCCGGGAATGCCACAATAATCGGAGCAGTTGCTAATCTTATTGTGATCGAATCTGCATCAAAATACGGAATTAAGATTTCTTTCAGGTCCTTTCTTAAAGCGGGACTGATTACAACTTTACTCACTTTTGTGATCTCTGCAGGAATACTCTGGTTGTGGTTTCTTATAGGACTGCTGTAGAAACAGACCCTTCAAAGACAGTAAGACGAATTCAATCATTGTATGCAAAGTAATACCAGTTATCCTTTATCTTTTGCCATTCTACCATCGGGCTCATATGATAGCTATGCTGTTCAGTAAGGTCCGGAAGGTCTGAGTATGCTACTCCATCCCCATATCCAAAAAACCTGTACATGTTTATCATTACGAAATCATCGTGATTTTTGTTATTATACTCATAATTTCTGGTAATAAATACATGCAATGAATCTGCAAGCCCTATCCGTTCAGTGTTAGTAAACTCAAATTTCCCTGCTTCGTCCTGTTTATAAAGTTCAACCAACCTGATAAGGTTTTTCTCGTTTTTATCAAGAAAAGCCACAACCTCCTCTTTCCTCTTATTATTGTCGAATAACTGTAGTAAATAAGTAATTAAAACAATACTGCCGATAGCAATAAAAGGAATTAGTATCCCTTTAATCTTTAAACTTGCGAAAAGGAAAACTACCAGGAGAAACTCTACCAGAAACAATATTAAAAAAAGTATTATAAACTCGGTAGATCCTCCATCTATTATTTTCCATGGACGTAATTCATAACGAAAGATTACCAGAAGGAATATGATAGTTGTACATATAAATGTAAGAATGAACAGGATCTTTGACGAAGTTCTCATCTTTATAGTTTTTGAAATTGAAAACGGAAAAGTACCTAAGATATTACTTTATAAACTAAGATACTCTCGTTTTTATTACATTGCACTCGCTTTGTCGAATGGATTCCCACAGAGGTGGTTGAGGTTATGGTTTTCAATTTCAGAACTCTGACTTCTCGCAAAATGAAATACATTGGTTGAATTACATGAATAGGTAAGGAGTTCTGAATTTAGTAATATGGTATAAATACTATATCCTTATACCGAGTATTGTAATATCATCTATCTGCTCGTTCTCTCCTCTCCAGTTCTCAAAAAATAAGTTCAGTATTTCTTTTTGTTCATTCATTGGTTTATCGGCAATTTCTATTAATAATTCCTTGAGTTGTTTTGACATGATCTTTTTATTGCTGAGACCTCCGAACTGGTCTTTGTACCCGTCGCTTACCAGATAAATAATATCGCCTTTTTGAACAACAATTTCGTGATTTGTAAACGGATTCATTTTATGATAGATCGCAACGGGTTGATTGTCGGCCTTCAGTTCTATAAGTTGCTGGTTTCTGGTTGCTGGTTTCTGGTTAACTTCACCAGCAACCAGTGACAAGCAACCAGTAACCAGATAAAGAGGGTTGTATGCTCCCGAGTACTGAAGTGTATTATCTGCCGTATTCAATGCGCACAAAGCGATGTCCATACCGTCTTTCATATATTCCGAAGAAAAATCATACTGTGTTTTCTGGTGCAACACCTCTATAATGTATTCCCGCAAATGGTCGAGTACCTGGCTTGCTTTTGTAACTTCTTTCTTTCGCACTATTTCGTTAAGGAACGAGATGCCCAGCATGCTCATAAAAGCTCCCGGAACACCGTGCCCTGTGCAATCGGCCACTGTAAAAATAAGCCACTCGTTTATGCGTGTTGCCCAGTAGAAATCACCGCTGACAATGTCTTTTGGTTTGTATAACACAAAGTAGTCAGTTATCTGTGATCGGTGATCGGTGATCAGTGGCGTTGTAGTATTATCAACGTCTTCCTTCACTGATGACTGATGACTGATAACTGATGACTGTTTGTCAAACAAAAGAGACAGGTCTGGCAACAAAGCCTGCTGGATACGGTTTGCGTATGTAATGCTGTCTGTAATTTCTTTCTTCTGGTTTTCGATGAAGTTCTTTTGTTGTACCACTATATCACGGTGGGCTTCTATTTCATCCCGCTGCATAGTGATTTCCTCATTTTTCTTCTGAATTTCAATATTTTTAAGTACCAGTAATCTGTTTGCTTTTTTCTTCTGCACAAACTGTCTTAATATCAATATTGAAAAAAGTATAGTTAAAAGAATTCCCGAGATTAATGAATAAGTCAGAATACGTTGTCTTTTTATTGCTTCTTCCTTTCGCTGAAGTTCTTTTCCTATTATCTGTATTTCCTTCTCCTGCATAGAGGCCTCTATCTGAGCCAGAACTTTTTGCTTCTGAAGTTCTTCTTTTAAAGAGGCTATTTCACGAAGAGTTGGAGTTTTTCCGGATCCGAATTTATCCTGCATTTCGGAAAGCTGCCCGGCATCTTCTTTATTCAACGAAGCATATCGTGAACTTGCAAACAGTTTATAATAACTAAAGGCTTTTTCGCAATTGTGCAAAGCCACATAAACTTCCGACAATCCCTTATAATTCAAGGTAATAATTTCAGTATTATCGATTTCTTCTGCTACTTTGCTACTTTCGGAATAGTACTCTATCGCTTTGTCATTGTTTTTTAATTCCTTATGGACATTCCCTATGTTATGAAGGGATAAAGCGATCCCGTTCTTATAATCTATTTCTTCTTTAAGTTTCAACGATTTTTCATAATAATCAAGAGCATTGTCATATTTATTCAGATCATAATTCACATTACCAAGATTGTTATACGTCATTGCCATTTCCTTCTTTTTCCCCTGTTTTCCGACTTCCTCAAGCGATTTTTCATAGAACTCAAGTGCACTTCCATAATCTCCCATTTTATAATAGATAACGCCTAAATTATTCAGCGTTCCTGCAATTTTATCTTTTTGATCAGTCTTCTTCTCAATGTAAAGAGATTTCAGGTAATACTCTATTGATTTGGGGTAATTTTTTTGATTGTAATATGCATCCCCTATAGCAGAGACCAATTCATTTATTGCAGATGTATCTTTCAGTTCTTCTTTTATCTCAAGGGATTTTGAGTAGAAGTCAATTGCACGCTCATAGCGGTAAAGGTTTTCATTTAAAATGCCAAGAGTATTTAATATTTTTGCAGCGCCGTCTTTATCACCTATATCCTGCTTAATATTCAGGGCATCTTTATAATTATCAATGGACATTTCATAATCTCCCGCTTCGTAGTGTGCTATTGCCATCCCGCTGTATGTTTCGGACGCACCTGAAAGATCGCCCGACTGCAATTCTGTTTTCAGAGCTCTGTCGAAATATTCAAGAGCTTTGGCAGTATTTTTCTGTTCAAGATAAATATTTCCTATCTCTTTAATTAATCCTGAAACTTCACTCTCTTTGCCGGACTTTTCAATTATTGCAAGCGAATCCAGTTATTCTTCAAGCATCGTTGCCTGATTTTCTGTTTTCA
>CAZEWB010000379.1:0-4419 GCA_964515655.1 uncultured Bacteroidales bacterium | reverse complement strand
TGTGTTGGGTGTGTTTGGTTGGGGTTGTTAAGCACGTGAACGGCCTGAAATAGAATTTATTTATATACGAAAAGTCTTCCTGTATTTGCGGAAGGCTTTTTTTTATGGAAAAAAAAGCCGGTAAAAAAACCATTAAAGACCTGGCCGAAGAAGACCGGCCACGGGAAAAACTTCTACTCAGAGGCATTGAAGCATTAAGCGATCAGGAACTTGTTGCCATTTTGCTGAACAGCGGTTATATGAACGATTCGGCGCTTGATCTGGCTGGCAGCGTACTAAAAATGTCCGATTACAATCTGCATAATCTGAGCCGGCTGTCGGTAAAAGAACTTTCTTCTATTAAAGGCGTGGGACCTGCAAAGGCGATCTTTATTATCGCTGCGCTGGAATTAGGCCGCAGGCAGAAATTCTCTGCTGCTTTGCAGAAACGTAATATTATAAGCAGCCGCGATGCTTTCGACTACTTTTCGGCAATTGTTGCCGATCTTGCACACGAAGAAATGTGGCTACTGATGTTGGACAATGCAAACAACGTCACCGGCAGTTTCCGCATAGGGCAGGGCGGTATCACAGGTACAGTGGTTGATGTGAGGATTGTTTTCAAATCTGTCATTCTTGGCAATGCAACTCAGTTTATTATTGCTCACAATCATCCCAGCGGTAACCTTGTTCCCAGCGATTCAGACAAAAGTATAACGACCAGGCTCAGAGACGGAGCAAATTTACTCGACCTTCGTTTTCTCGACCATCTCATTATAAGTTCCGACAAATATTTCAGTTTTGCAGATGAGGGTATGATGCAACTATGAGGAACATCCTTATATATAACCCCAAACCCGGCCCACGCAGCGAATACGTGTTCTCATTCATTTTCGACTCGGTGCTTGAATGGCCCTGGCGCGAAACTGACAATTTCAAAGAGTTTTTCGATTCCCGTGATATCTGTATCAACTATTCTCACAATAGAATCGATCATGTTTTCAGCGTGTACAACCATGATTTTCTTAATGAGAAAAGCCTTCACAGTTTTGAACCTGAAGCTGGTGTCTGGAACGGGATACCTGTGATCTTCCCTTCTGACGGCAAATTCACAATTCCTTTCGACTTATTTTCAGCAGTGTTCTTCCTTATATCCCGTTACGAGGAGTACATGGCGGTGAGTACGGACATTCACGGACGTTTCCCTGCCGTCCAGAGCATCGCATATCGTCACAAATTCCTCGACCGTCCTGTGGTGGATGAATGGATCTATGCACTTGCTGCGGAACTCAGGAAAGTTAATAACGATATTGAACCTCCTGCCCGCACATTCATGTTCCAGCCTACTATTGATATTGACAACGCATTTGCATTCAAACATAAAGGTTTTCTGCGCTCTGCTGGAGGATACTTCCGTTCTCTGTTTACTTTGAAATTTGGTGAGATCGGTCTTCGCACCCTTGTACTTATCGGGACAAAAAGGGACCCATACGATACATACGCTTTTATAAAGACCATCCACAGACAACTTTCTCTTTCGCCGGTAATTTTCATACTCGGGGGTCATTACGGCAAGTACGATAAGAACATCTCACATCATAACAGGCATTTCCGTAAACTTGTAATTGAAGCATGTGCAATTGGCGATGTGGGACTGCACCCGTCATATAATTCATCGCTGACTTCTGATATCGGCAGCGAAAAGAAGGTTCTTGAAAAGATTTCAGGAAATTCAATAAAGTACAGCAGGCAGCATTTTCTCATGCTTAAATTCCCTGACACTTACAGAATGCTGATGAAAGCGGGAATAGAGAATGATTACTCAATGGGTTATTCGAACTTTAACGGATTCAGGGCCGGCACATGCACTCCTTTTTATTTTTACGACCTTGTGGATGAATGCCGGAAAGACCTGCTGATACATCCTTTTAATGTTATTGATGTTGCTTTTCAGCATCAGGAAATGTCACCTGCAGATGCCACAAAGCAGATAGAGCAGATAATTGAAAGAGTGAAGTCGGTTAACGGGACATTTGTTTCGGTGTGGCACAACGAGTCCATGGGAAATTATAAAAAATGGACAGGATGGAAGGAAGTTTACAAGCGATTGATTAAATTAGCGGTTCAGAAAACCAATCCTTATGAATAATCAGCCGGGTGTTCGTATTTTGTCTGAAGAGAATTCTGTTCTGTCAACTTTCATGGCCGAAATAAGGTGCGAGAACAAACAGCAGGACCGTATGCGTTTCCGCAGAAACCTCGAAAGAGTAGGCGAAGTGATGGCCATAGAGATAAGCAAAACTTTTCCTTATTTTGCCAAAGAAATTACCACGCCTCTTGGTATCGCAAACCTGAATGTTCACGAGGAACAGATAGTAATAGGTGGAATTCTTCGCGCCGGCCTTCCGTTGCAGACCGGACTGCTGAACTTTTTTGACGGGGCCGACTGTGCTTTCGTTTCGGCATACCGCAAATACAGCAAAGACGGCTCATTTACAATTAAAGTAGAATACATGAACAGCCCCAATCTCGAAGGCAAAACGCTGATACTTTGTGACCCGATGCTTGCAACCGGTTCCTCAATTGTGCTTACATACAGGGCTCTGCTGGAAAAGGGAATACCAAAGCACACACACTTTGTAACAGTTATTGCAAGCCGTGAAGGTATAGCCTATGTAAAGAAGAACGTCAATGCGAAAGACTATACCCTTTGGGCAGCAGATGTCGACAATGAATTAACAGTAAAATCCTATATAGTTCCCGGTCTGGGTGACGCCGGCGACCTCGCATTCGGGAACAAGGAGCATTGATGCTTTTAACATGTTTCAGAAAATTGCTTTACTACTTCTTGTCAGTTCGGTAAAATTTATTTTCGCTTTTCCTCTGGCGTTGTCCTTTAAATTTTCATTCCTCTATACTTTTGTCATTACCGTTACAGGCGGAATAGCCGGAGTTATTTTTTTTGCTTTCATTTCGCAGGAACTTATTGTTTTCTGGAAATGGTTTGTTAAACGATGTATTCTTCCGTATCCCCAAACCGCAAAAAGACTAAGATTCCTTACCGGCGATCCTGATAAGGCTGCAAAGCCGGTGCCTATAAAGACAAAACGCAGGTATATCCGTTTTAAAAAGAATTTCGGCCTTTTCGGAATTGCTGCTCTAACACCATGTATTATTAGTATCCCGATAGGTACTTTCCTGGTAGTACGTTTTTATGGCCGTTCAAAAAAGAATATTCTCATTCTTTGTACTGCAGTGATAATCGTAGGTGCAATTCTAAGCAGCCTGGTACATTTCGCGGGAATAAAATATTAAAATCCCAAATTACAAAATACAATTTCTGTTTTGAATTTCAACTTTTTTGAAATTTAAATTTGTTTGAGATTTGGAAATTTGGATTTGAAATTTTTTCCGACATTCCATCGTCCGAGCGCAGCAGGACATGAAATCGTTGGAATTTGAAAGTCCTGACTCCGAAGGAGTCAAATATTAATAACACCGGACGAGCCCAAAGGGCGAAGTCCGGTGTACTAAAGAAACAGCGCCAACCCCAACGGGGTTGAATGATCTCAAATGGTTTTCGAAACACATTTTTACAAGGGTTCAACCCTTTCCGGGTTGATCTGTATTGTTTTTTTATACCCCCGACTTCGACGAGGGTTATTTATGTTAAATCCCTTCGGGATTTTTTTTAAAAAATAACTTATATTTTTTCTATTGACTTAGTGTGATAATTCCCTTTTTCAGTAATCACCTTTATTATATAAACGCCAGGACCAAATTCAGAAATGTTTATTGGTGTGCATTTGAAGTCAGTATTGGTTTCATATAATAATTTACCCTGAGAATCGAAAACCAGAATATTACTTTTCATATTATTATCAGGAATTAAAACAAATATATTGTCTGTAGCCGGATTTGGATAGACAATGATATTATCATTTAATGTACTATTATTAATGCCAGAAGTTGTGTCTAGTGTTCCGCAAGGCCCTGCTGCTTTCTGATAATACATTAATCTGGTATCAATTGCCTGAATACTCCCGCCAATACTTGCATAAATACTCACAATTCCGGTTCCTTCGCCAAAAATATAAGTATAACCATCAGGTTCAACCCCATCTCCAAGTACACATAAAAAACCATTTGTAAGAATATTACATTGTTCCTGTGAATACTCTATGAGGCTGTCGTATGTTAATGTTGTGTCATATTGCGCTACAAGTGAATCATATCTCAGGTCAACAATATAACTGAATATTGAAGAATCCAGGTCGGTGTAAAAAACATGAGGGGTATCTGTTCCGAAGGTATAATCGAGGTGGGGTTGCGGGTATGGGTTTATCATGGTCGTATAATATTCACGATACATGTCATAAAAAACAGTGTCGTTGTTTGCAGAGAACCATTTGCCAATAACTGTTCGTGTATCGGCATTTG
>CAZEWB010000378.1:0-4424 GCA_964515655.1 uncultured Bacteroidales bacterium | reverse complement strand
TGTGTTGGGTGTGTTTGGTTGTTTGTTTAGGCCTGCCGTTACGCAGGTCAAAAACAATGATCAACCTTTCTGTAGAAGCATGCTCACGCGGGACATTGAAGAACGATTTGATAAGGGAACAGTATTTCGTGATTTCTGCTGGTTTGCTTTTATACGATAAATGGTTCGTGAAACCCAAATATGAGTGAACCGGAAAACTTCATACTTTTGAAAAATTCATCATATATTTCAGCTTCGATTCCCGTTTTTGTATTGTCTCACCTTTTTCATGCTGCTATAGGATGCCGGATAAATGAAACTACAAAATATCGTTCATAATAACATGAAATCCATATTTTCTGTAAGGAATTTTCTTATTTGCGGGATATTTATGTCATTTTTTTCGTGTACAAACAAGATCGAAGAAATAAACGAACTATTGAATCCGCTTGATATTCCTGAGCTTGAAGCAAGGGAGATCAAGATCACACGTACCGATTCCGGGAAGATCCTGTTTATCGCAATAGCGCCTTATGTCATCAAGTACAGCAATAATCTGAGGGATTATATCGAGTTCCCCGAAGGTCTTGATGTATATTCGTTCGAGACATATCCCGATACTTCATCTGAGATGAAAGCAGGATATGCCAAGTATTATTCCGAGAAAAACCTGTGGGAGGCGCGTGACGGCGTGGAAGCTGAAAATGATTCGAACGACAGGCTTGTGACTGAGCAGTTATTCTGGGACCAGGGGAAAGGGATAATTTATTCCGATTCTTATACAACGATATACACTGAGGACGGGGTTTTTTACGGAAAAAGAGGTTTTGAATCCGATGACCATTTTAAGAAGTGGAAACTTATAAATACGGAGGGGGTTGTAAATGTCAAAGATGAATAATTTTAAGTTTTTCCTCGAAATAGTATGGTTGTGTGTGGGTGTGATAGGAGTAACACTGGCAACGTATGAATTTATAACACATGGCTTTAAGAAAAGTATTCCTTTATATATCGTTGCTGTTATTGCATTTGCAGTCTATTCTTTAAGAAGATATTCCAGAAAGAGCAAAAAGTAGATGGATATATACCTTATTATAATTACTATTATCTTTTCAGCCTTTTTTTCAGGTATGGAAATAGCCTTTCTGTCATCTAACAGGCTGATGATAGAACTTGAAAAAAAACAGGGTAAGTTCAGCACGACACTTATTAAAAAAATAGTCAACAAACCCGGAAGATACATAGCCGCTATGCTGATCGGGAATAATATTGCACTGGTTTTCTATGGTATTCTCATGGCTACTGTTCTTGAGCCAATCCTTATGCAGTATACTCAGAGTGAAGTCGGTATCTTTTTGCTTCAGACATTGATCTCTACACTCATCATTCTGTTCTTTGGCGAGTTTTTCCCGAAAATCCTCTTTAGTTCGAACCCGAATTTCTGGCTTTCGTTTTTTGCAGTACCTGCTTATATAATTTTTTATATCCTGCTTCCTGTTTCTTTGTTCTTTATTTCGATGTCATATCTGTTTATGAGAATTCTTGGCAGAAAAAAAAGTCCCGGCTCCGAGTCAATTGCCTTTGGCCGGGTGGATATTGACGATTATTTACAGCGGTTTTCCGGAAATTCCGGGAACAGTGATTCAGAGAACAATGATCTTAAGTTATTTCAGAATGCATTGAGTTTTTCAGGTGTTAAGATAAGGGAGTGTGCCATACCCAGACCTGAGATCGTAACTGTTGAGATCGGCGACTCGATTGAAACCCTTTATTTGAGGTTCATCGAAACCGGTTACTCAAAGATCCTTGTTTACAGGGACAATATTGATGATATAATAGGTTATGTCCATTCAAAAGATCTTCTGAAAAAGCCGCAGCAAATAAAGAATATTATCCATGAAGTGATGTTTGTTCCGGAAACAATGCAGGCAAATATTCTTCTCAGCCTCTTTATCAAACAGAAAAAAAGCGTTGCAGTTGTTGTTGATGAATTCGGCGGAACTAACGGAATGGTGACAATTGAAGACATTCTGGAGGAAATATTAGGCGAGATAGACGATGAACATGACACCGAGACGCTGGATGAAAGACAGTTGCCGGATGATACTTTTATTTTTTCCGGACGTCTGGAAATTGATTACCTGAACAGCAAATATCATTTTAACATTCCCGACAGCGAAGAATACGAAACAATAGCAGGATTTATTCTTTCAAATTTTAAAAATATTCCGAAGATCAACGAAAGTATTGAAACAGAGTCATATATATTCAAAATTCTGCGTAGTTCGCAAACAAGAATTGAATTGGTTCAAATGAAAATTAAAAAGGAATAAATATTATTGTGTTTTTTTTATAACTTCGTGCCCTCAAATTAATGATAAAAGTTTTCTAAATGGCAACCTTACAAACAATAAGAAACCGCGCAGGTCTTCTGATCTCGATCGTTATCGGGCTTTCGTTACTGGCATTTATTTTAGGCGATTTTATAGGATCAGGCAAAATGTTCGGTGGTCCCGACTTTGAAATTGCTGTTATTAACGGCAAATCTATTGAGTACCAGGAATACGAACAGGTTCTTGACGGGCTTGTTGAGAATTATAAAAGAAACATGGGTACCGAGGGTATGCCTGAGGAATCGGTAATGGACATGATAAGAGAACAGGCCTGGGATGTGATAATTAAACGTTATGCTCTCGAAAACGAAATTTCAGTAACCGGTATCAAGGTCTCTGAAGAAGAACTGTTTGATATGGTACAGGGTACAAATATCGATCCTCAGATCCTTCAGATCCCCGTTTTCCAGAACAAACAGACCGGGATGTTCGACCGTTCTCTTGTTATTCAGTTCCTCCAGAACATGGACCAGGACAAGACAGGAAATGCACGTGCCAGCTGGATTGCTTTCGAAGACCAGCTTGTTCAGACAAGGATGATCACCAAATACAACAACCTGATCAAAAAAGCAATGTATGTGCCAACAGAACTTGCAAAGATGTACGCAAAAGAAAATTCGGACAAAGTAGACGGCCGTTTTGTTTTCAAAGCTTATTCTCTCGTTTCTGATTCTACCATACAGTGTACGGATGAAGAACTCCTGAAGTATTATAATGAGAATTCTTACAAGTTCGAACAGGAAGAAATGCGCGATATTGATTATGTGGTATTCGATGTTACGCCTTCCCCTGAGGATATTCAGAAAATTACTGAGGATATTATGAAGCTAAAGGAAGAGTTTGCTGTTGCCGAAGATGACGCTGCATTTATCAATTACAATTCAGATAAAGCATTCGAAGATAAATACTATACGAAAGGTTCATTGAATCCTGAGGTTGACAGTCTCCTGTTCATATCATCAGAAGGATATATACATGGCCCTTATACCGAGAATAACAATATGGTTCTTGCGAAGGTTATTGATAAGAAAATGCTGCCTGATTCTGTTCATGCACGTCATATTCTGATCCAACCTAATGAACAAAGAAATGCCGAAGCTTCAAAAGCCCTGGCCGACAGTATTAAAATTCTGCTGGAAAAGAAAGTTGACTTTACACAACTTGCAATGCGTTATTCGGATGATAAAGGATCGGTTCCCGATGGCGGTGATCTTAAATGGTTTACTCGCGGAAAAATGGTGAAATCATTCGAAGATACCTGTTTCGATGCAAAAATAGGTGAATATAAAATCGTTGAATCTCAGTTTGGCTATCACATTGTTCAGGTCCTCGAAAAGTCAAAGGAATCAGAGAACATCAGGGTCGGATTTGTAGAAAGACTTCTTGAACCTTCGCAGCAGACACGCCAGGTGGCCTTCAATGCTGCAACGGATTTTGTAACTAAAGCAACCAATTACGAAGAGTTCAAAAAAATAGCGAACGAAAAAGGTATTGTTATGCGTACAGCTAACAATCTTTCTCCTAACGAAAGGCAGATTGCAGGTCTTGATGCTCCCCGTGAAATAATCCGCTGGGCATATAACAATGCTGTAAAAAATCAGGTTTCTGATATTTTCGAACTTGGCAATAAATTCGTGATTGCCGTTCTTACCGAAGTAAAAGATAAGGGAATTGCTCCTTTCGAACAGGTACGCGAACAGGTTCTTACCGAAGTGAGGAAAGATAAAAAGGCACAGCAGTTTATTGCAGAATTCAAGGCAACAAATTTCAAGACAATTGATGAACTTTCAACAAAGATCCAGCAGCCTGTTAATGATGCAGCCAACATAACCTTTAATTCGTTCAGTCTGCCTTTTGTTGGTATTGAACCGGATGTAATTGCCACAATGAGCGTGACCCCAAAAGGAAAGATATCTGAACCCATGAAGGGAAATAACGGAGTTTTTGTATATGAGATTACAAATACAATTCCATCTGATCAGACAGATTTTACTGCTGATAAGGTAAGGATCGCCAACGACTAGAAAACAAAAACCAAACACACCCAACACA
>CAZEWB010000377.1:0-4448 GCA_964515655.1 uncultured Bacteroidales bacterium | reverse complement strand
CAAGTTGCAGATTCAAATAATTGTATGTCGTCCGATACGATAGTTGTTACAGAAGTTCCATTACCTGCTATTGAATTGGGAAATGATACTACAATTTCAATGAATGAATATTTGTACTTAACACCAGGATGGGGATTCAACAGCTATATTTGGAATGATAGCTCAACAAATGATTATCAACTCATAGAAGGATATAATTATGGACTTGGCATTTACTTTTTTTCAGTAACTGTTACTGATTCTTATGGTTGCTCAAACTCTGATTTTTATAGTTGTAACTATTGATTCAATAACCGATATTTTAAAGAATAAATACATTAACTGCTTCAGGATTTGGCCTACATTGTGTGATAATTATATATATATTGAATCATGCGATAATATTTGTTATACAGTTTATATTGAAAATATAAATGGGCAGCAATTGTATAAGAAAGAATATTGTAATTCAAATCAGGAAAAGATTAATTTCTCTGACTTGAACAATGGGCTTTATCTTATCAAAATAATAATCAATAATTATAATGAATATATAACTAAGGTTATAAAGATTTAAAAAGTGGTAAACTTATTAGTTGTAATTGTATTAGTAAATTCAATAGTATTATTCGCATTCTTACAACTCACCACCTGCTCCAGCCTCCTTCTCGAAAATACCCACAACCAGGGCTTGTACCTTTTTCCCCGATAAACGACTTGTATAAGAATATCCCGGCTTTCTATTTGAACTTTCTGAGTGTCGCCTATGGCACTATTATCAGAGGTAGCCCAAATTAAGAAATCTATGGATTAATCAGACCAAGTAATGTCTTTTTTTCGCACTTTATAAAACGATTATCGCAGTTCACAAGATGGAGGTTTATTACATTAATAAATTATTGTTACTTTGCCTGTGTTTTTATTGAAGAAGATCAATAAAACCTTTCAAATGAGTATTAACAAAATGAATCAATATGAAAAACCAAATGTTCATCATTAAAAGAATGTTCTGTATTTTTTTAATGTTTTCAGTTACTGCAGTTTTTTCTCAATGGGCTCCTACCCGTGGACCTTTCAGCGGAGAGGTTCATTCGGTAATTACCAGTAATGGGGAAATCATTGTGGGAACAAGTTGTATTTATAAATCAGCTGACAATGGCGCTACATGGAATGTAAGCAACAACGGCATATCGGGATCTGTGAGCCGTATCAGCAGCCTTGTAAAAATAAGCACCAACATTGTTGCCGGTACCGATGCCGGCGTATTTTACTCTACCGATAATGGTGACAATTGGACTCTGAGTGCAGGTACTGCAAGTATAGGTGTATTCTGCATGGTCGTAAAAGGAACTAATCTGTTTATGTCAACTGTAAGCACCGGAGTATATAAATCCACTACCAACGGCACCACCTGGACTGCAGTTAACACCGGCATAACAAACATTACCTGGATGAGAGCAATAGTGGTGAAGGGAACCGATCTATATGCCGGTACAGATGGTTTTGGCATATACAAATCGACAAATGACGGGGCAAACTGGAGTCTTGTAAATACAGGCCTTCCGGGAAGTTTTTATTCGGTGAGCGCTCTGGCTGTTGTTGGAAACAATATCATTGCGGGCACATATGGTGCGGGTGTTTATAAATCCACTAACAATGGCGGAAGCTGGTCGGCTGTAAACAACGGGATCTCTTCCACTGATGATATGCTTTGTATGGGAGTTAATGGTACTTCGATCTATGCCAGCACCATACTTGGTAACTTATACAAAACCACTGATTATACGAACTGGAATGCTGTTTCTCCCGGAAATATCACTGCCACACGCTTTGAAACTTTTTATCAGGACGGGACGAAATTCTACACCGGCGGATGGGGATTCGGTAGTCCCGAACAATCATACGGACTTTTTGTAACCCCCGATGATGGCACAACATGGGCGCAGGTTGGCATAACAGATTATCCTGTTGCTGCGCTTGAGGTAACAGGAAGCAACATACTTGCCGGCACAAATGATATTTCGGGCAATTCATTCCGTATCCCGCTTTTCAGGACAACCGAAGCTGATTCAGTATGGCATTTTAACGTAGGCGGATTTGCAGGAAAAAATATCACTGCAATAGAGTCCAGCGGTGCAGTGGCATATCTTTTCGATTATGAAGGTCCGGGAAATTCCCTGATATACCGTTCAACAAACAATGGCAACAACTGGACAAGTACAGGTTATAATGTTCTTTACAGTCACATCTCATGTTTTGTAATTGCCGGATCATTGCTTTATGCAGGAGACGATCAGAGCGGAGATGTGATGGTAAGCACGGATAACGGGCAAACATGGACCAATGTCAACGGAGGTCTGCCCTCATCTGTGTACTATATTTATTCACTTATTTTAAAAGGCACAACGCTTTTTGCAGGCACCAATGACGGGGTGTATAAGAACACTGTGGGACAGAACAACTGGACCGCCGTTAGTTCGGGTCTTACCAATATGTACATCAGATCACTTTGTGTTTCCGGAAGCGATATATATGCCGGAACGCAGGGAGGCGGTATCTTTAAATCTTCGAACGATGGCGGATTATGGACTGATGTGAGTACAGGTATTCCTTTATTCTCAAATATCACTTGTTTTGTTTCTTTATCCGGTAATGTTTTTGCCGGTACTGATAACGGTGTTTTTGTTTCTTCAAATTCAGGAGGATCATGGACAAATATTAATACAGGATTAATTGATACTTCCATAACCGTTTTGACTGCCAGTGCAAATTATCTGTGGGCAGGAACCACAGCCCATGGAGTTTGGAGAAGGCAGATATCCGAGGTCCTCGTAAGCGTCCCGGCAACTCCTTCAGCCATTCCCGGCAATAGTTTAATGATATATCCCAACCCTTCCGATGGAAGAATAACCGTTGAAATTCCCAATACTGATCAGGGATCTTCAGAGATCAGCATCTCGGTATATAATTCTACAGGAAACACTTTATTGCTGGAAAACACAAGTGAAAGCATTTTCAACATTGATCTGAGTGAGTTCCCCAAAGGTCTTTATTATATCAAAGTTGTGAATGGCCGGGGAGGTAGTACTGAGAAACTAATTATTCAGTAAATCACAAAGAAAATAAAATTCCTGTTGACTTAATAGTTCATATTCTGTATGTTTGTAAAAAAAATGAAACCATGAGAAATCTGACACTTTTGTTTCTTCTGCTTCTGGCAGTCAATTTTACCTTCGGTACAACTTATACCGTAACCAATACCGGAGATGCAGGAGCGGGCTCGCTGAGAGCTGCAATAACATCTGCAAATGGGGGGGCTGGAAACATTGTTGCATTTAATATACCAACTTCAGACGGAGGATATAACTCAACTACCGGTGTTTTTACAATACAGGTTTTATCCCTGCTTCCGGCAATTCAGAATTTAAATATAACAATTGACGGAACAACTCAGCCGGGAAATACTAATCCCGACGGGCCTGAGATACTCATTAAAGGTAACGGAACCCTTCAGTATGGGATATGTATACCTACATCAGGCAATACGGTAAAAGGGCTTATTGTAAACGGATTTCAATGCGGGATATTAATTTATAAGGCTATCCCGATTGTTAACTGTAACAATAATACAGTAAGTGACTGCTATTGCGGTGTAAATTATAACGGAACAGCGGCAGATCCGAATGAAATTGGTGTAGCTATATACAACAACGCTACTACAAATACTGTAAAGAACTGCCTGCTTTCGGGAAACACAATGGCAGGAGTAGGAATTCGCACATCAAATTCAAATATTGTTGAAGGGAACATAATCGGATGCGACAAAAATATTTCATTCAGGATACCGAACTACTATGGTGTTGCCATTGATTCCTCATCCGGCACAGTTGTGGGAGGCAATTCAGTTGCAAAAAGAAATTATATTTCCGGGAACGAATTTGCAGGTGTGGCAATTAATACAAATATCTCTCATGATAATATTGTAAAGGGCAACTACATCGGAGTTAGTCCCACTGCAGCAACATACGCAGATACGATCTCCAATTATTACGGAGTTGCAATTAATGATTCGTATAATAATCAGATAGGCGGTACAACCGCAGGCGATGGTAACATTATTTCAGGAAATAAAGACGCAGGTATTGCAATACTTGGTGCATTGTCTGTAAGCAACACGATATTGGGAAACCTTATAGGTGCCAACGCAGCCGGGAACGATTCAATTTCCAACGGGAATGGAATTCTGATAAGTTATGCCAGTAATACAATTATCGGCAACGGTACCGCTGCAGGAAAGAACGTGATATCGGGAAATATCGGAGCCGGCATTGCAATGGCATATTCCGGAACAAGTAACAATATTGTCAGGGGAAATTATATCGGAACAGATAAAACTGGAATGCTCCCTTTAAGTAATCACACCGGAGTTTATTTATTCAGTAACACAAAACCCAAACACACCCAACACA
>CAZEWB010000376.1:0-4449 GCA_964515655.1 uncultured Bacteroidales bacterium | reverse complement strand
TTTTTTGCAATGATAGAAAAAATCCGGCAAAATATATACAGTTTTCCTGAAATCATTACCGGTAGGCATAAAATACTGACATGTAACTATAACAAAAATATTGAACTACAGGATTCTGGTTACTGGTCACTGGCAGGCTGTCAACCAGAAACCAGTAACCAGAAACCAGAAACAATTTATTCCTGAAGTAAAAAATCCGCATTAAATGATTAATTCTCAATTTATTTTACTACTTTTAGAAATAATATATTCGTAAAATGAAATAATAGTTCGATAAAAAATTTACATTTTGATCAAACTATTTCTTTTACAAATTTTAAAATCGCGATTATGAAACTTGCCTACATAGGAACATATCCGCCACGCGAATGCGGCATTGGCACTTTTACCATGAACCTGTACAACTCCATGGTTACACACGATAAAACATCTAAGGGGCTGGTCGAAGGGTTTATTGTCGCCATGAACGATCATGAACAAACCTTTAGTTATCCCGAAGAAGTAAAACAAACTATCAGGCAGGAGCATCAGCGCGATTATCTCGAGGCGGTTAAGTTTATCAATCTCAGCGGCGCTGATGTGTGTATCCTTGAACATGAATTCGGGATATATGGCGGGCAAAATGGCATATACATCCTTCCCCTGCTTCACAGGCTTGAAATACCTCTGATAGTAACCCTTCACACGATTGTAAAAACTCCTTCTTACAACGAAAGGGCGGTATTGCAGGAAATCTGCAAAATGGCCCAAAAGGTAGTTGTAATGAGCCATAAAGCCATTGAATTTCTTACCAGCATCTATAATGTGGATAAGGATAAAATTGCTTTTATCGAACACGGAGTGCCTGATATTCTGTTTAACCAGGAGCTATCGAAAAAGGAATTTAAACTCGAAAACAAAAAATTATTACTCACATTCGGGATCATCAGCAGGAATAAGGGGATTGAAACTGTAATTAAAGCATTGCCCGCGGTTATTGAAAAACATCCCGAGGTATTATATATGGTTTTGGGTAAAACCCATCCTAATGTTCTAAGGCATTCCGGCGAAGAATACCGTAATTATCTTCAACGGCTGATCAAAAGCCTGAATCTGGGCGATCATGTTTTTTTCATGAACGAATTTGTAAATCAAAAGGAATTATTCAAATACTTATCCGCTTCTGATATATACATTACACCTTACCTGAATGAAGCCCAGATCACCAGTGGTACGCTTTCGTACGCAATAGGTGTTGGTTCTGCGGTTATTTCAACCCCATACTGGCACGCCTCGGAATTATTAGCAGATGGAAGAGGGCGGCTTTTTAACTTCAATGATTCAGATGAACTTTCAAGGATTTTGCTGGAGTTGTTGGACAATCCCAACGTGCTGAAAGATCTGCGGAAAAAAGCATTTGATTACGGTAAAACAATAACATGGCCAAAGTCGGGTGGAAAATATATTGCACTTGTCAAAAAAGTTCTTGCCGGTAAGCCGGAGGTTGTGGTAGAGAAAGGAACTTCCATTGATCCGCTTATCCTGCCGCCATTTTCTCTGGATCATATTAAACGCATGACTGACGATACCGGTATTATTCAACATGCAAAATTCGGCATTCCCAACCTGAAAGAAGGTTACTGCCTGGATGATAACGCAAGGGCTTTGCTTATGGTGCTCATGGCATACCGGCAGAAAAAGGATAAGCTTGCGCTGAATTTAGCTCCTATATATCTGAGTTATATTCATTATATGCAAAACAAGGACGGAACATTCAGAAATTTTCTGAGTTTTAACAGGAACTTTCTCGACGAACAAGGGTCCGAAGATTCTTTTGGAAGAACAATCTGGGCGCTCGGATACCTGCTGTTCAATGCACCAAACGATGCTTATTATCAAACCGGAAAATTAGTTTTTTTGGACGCTTCACCAAACTTCGAGAAACTTAAGTCAATAAGGGGTATTGCCAATACAATGCTGGGCATGAGTTATTACCTTAAAAGGAATCCCTCGGATGATGCAATGACAGAAAGATTAAGAAACTTTGCCTACAAATTAATAAAGCATTATAAAGAAAACAGCTCTTCGGAATGGAAATGGTTTGAGCCATTGCTGGCCTATGATAATGGTATTTTGCCTCTGGCTCTTTTACATTCTGCAAAAAGGCTAAACGATGAAAAGATAACAGAGATCGCCTTGGAAACGATGAACTTTCTGACGGAAATCACGCTTAAGGATGGTTATTTGTCTATTATCGGTAACGAAAAATGGTATCAGAAAGAGGGCGACCGTTCAGTGTTCGCTCAACAACCCGTGGATGCTCTTGCAATGGTTTTAATGTATCATCAGGCATTTCATTTAACAAGGGATAAAGAATATCTCACCAAGTTATTTTCGTGCTTCATGTGGTTCATGGGCGAAAACGACCTTAGAATGAATTTGTTCGATTTCGAAACACAAGGTTGCTGCGACGGCTTTGAGAGATATGGCGTTAACCGCAATCAGGGTGCCGAAAGCTCACTGGCCTATCTGATCTCCCATTTGATAGTTCTGCAGGCATTCGAGGAATTCGAACAAAAAGATCTGGTGCAATAAACACTGAAGCAATAATAAATACACAACCGCTAATAATGCTGATAAAACGATACCAGAACAATCCTGTTCTTACAAAGAAAGATATTCCCTATCCTGTTGCAACAGTTCACAATGCCGGGGTAATAAAATTCAACGGCAGGTATATAATGATCTTCCGTTCCCATAAACTCAACGGAAGAAGTATACTGGGAAAAGCAGAAAGTAAGGACGGTTTTAATTTTACAGTAGATGAAAAACCATTCATGACTCCGGCCACTGATGGAGTTTTCAGGGAATACGAGGAATATGGAGTTGAAGACCCCCGTATCATTTTTCTTGATGGCGAATATCTTATTACTTACAGCGCCTATTCCCGGAATGGCGTAAGAGTAGGTCTTGCAAAAACCAAAGATTTTAAATCCGTTCAACGGATATCTCTTATAACCGAAGCCGATTACCGTAACGTGGTTATCTTTCCCGAAAAGTTTAATGGTCTGTACGCACGGCTTGATCGTCCCCATTCTGAAATATCACCCTGGTCGATATGGATATCATATTCTCCCGACCTTAAATATTGGGGCGAATCAAAATTGATAATGAAACCCTGCCAGTATCACTGGGACGAAATGAAGATAGGCCCCGGCGCGCCGCCAATAAAAACTCCGCGCGGATGGCTTAATATTTACCATGGCGTATTTTCTACCATGGATGGTTGCATCTACAGGCTGGGTGTTGCATTACACGATCTCCATGACCCTTCGAAGATCATTGCTGTGGGCGATGACTGGATACTGCAGCCGGAAGAACCGTATGAAATTTCCGGTTACGTTCATAATGTGGTCTTTTGCTGCGGCGCTGTTCCCGAAGAAGACGGGAGCATTAAGATCTACTGGGGTGGCGCAGATTCTGTGATGTGTGTAGGTACTGCATATATTGAACAGCTTGTCGATCATTGTTTGAATAATCCGAGAAAGGCGTTGTAGTAGTCAGTTATTGTTCAAACTTAAAAAACGGAAATAAAATAGTATTTTTGAAAGATTTTATTTTGAAATAGTAATTAATGCTGACAATATTTGACCTCATAGAAAACAAAACGGAAACCTGGGTTAAGGAGCAACGGGAGAACAATCAATCGGCTGTTGGTAATATCATCAAATATATTGAAAAGCAGGGCCAACTTCGTGAACCACAACTCAAATCAATTGAATCTTATCTCTGGATAAAATTCGTTGGTGAGAATAAAGAGCTTTCCGATATCATTCGTTCAGGTTTGTTGTTTGATGCAGACAAAGTTTTGGAGTATGAGTTTCATCAAAATTTCAGAGGAAATTTCACAACTCAATTCCTTAATGTTTTTGCACAGGACAACGGACTCAAAAATTTTCAAAAACAATTATTGAATGACCCGAAAGGGGAAACACATAATTGGGATGAAGTACTGAATGAGTTGCTTCACGATTTTGATTACCCCAATTTCTTGTTTAGTTTGCCAATGGGTGCGGGTAAAACTTATCTGATGGCAGCATTCATTTACCTTGACTTATATTTTGCACGGCTGAACCCTACTGACAAAAGATTTGCTCACAATTTTGTTGTATTCGCTCCTCATGCTGCAAAGACCGCCATTCTCCCTTCATTGCAAACAATAAAAGATTTTAAACCCGAATGGATTTTGCCGGCCAATGAAGCAAAAACATTGAAGCAAACGGTTCACATTGAAATTTTAGACAGCTTAAGTTCCAAACGAAAAGACAAATTGCACGGCAACAATCCAAATTTGGAAAAAGTAAACCGGCTCACACAGATAAATAATTTCGGACTGGTGTTTATTACCAATGCTGAAAAAGTTGTGTTGGAACGATATGACGATAAAGACTTGGTATTTTTGAAAACAGG
>CAZEWB010000375.1:2163-4465 GCA_964515655.1 uncultured Bacteroidales bacterium | reverse complement strand
TGTGTTGGGTGTGTTTGGGTTGTGTTTTTGGCTCCCTGGGGAACAATGCTGCCATTGAGTTTATGGCCGCCTTCGACGATAAAACTGCTCATATATCTATTCTTTTCTGTTAGTCTTTCTGCCAGGCTTTCTGAATTTCTTGGTCCGCTGCAATATTTCCCTGATCTCATGAAATTTTATATCATCTAATTTTATATCAGGAATTCCGGACATCTCTTTCAGGTCATTTATGATCTGCTCGTCGCTTACTACATCTTTATTCCACAGAAGGTATAATTTCTTCATATAATTTGCCTGCATCTCAAGGTATGCTTTCTTTTTATCACCGTCTTCCAGTTTTGATATCTCGGCAAGCAAAAGTTCAGAACATTTACCGTAGTGTTTAAGTCGTATTTTATTATCTGAGTACTTTACCTTTTTTGGCTTCTCTTTCAGGGCATCTTTCTTTGTTATTTCAACAGGATAATCAATATCAAGATCAAAATTTGCAATAATGGCAAGGTGGTCCCATACCTTATGCCTGAATTCGCCTGCATCTCTCAGATTGTGGTTGATGGTGATCATTATCTGTACAAGTTGCCTGGCCATCCTGTTACGGTCTTCCTTGTCAGGTAAACTTTTGATGTATTCAACCATCTTATGTACATGCCTTCCGTATTCGGGCATTATCATCTGTGGGCGCGAAGAATTATAGTCCTTTTCCATTTATTGAAAGTTAATTGCTGATAATTTTTATTCTTGCAAATTTAAGAAGAAGATTCTTTATTCCACTATGTTCGAACTCGATCTGTGCTCTTGTGTCAGGTGCAATGCCATCAACGGTAATGACTTTGCCCTTTCCGAAGCGTTCGTGCTCGACAAGCATACCGGGGACGATCTCAGGAACCACAACATCAGAAACAGTCTCACTTTTCGCTGTACGCATAGGTTTCAGACGTTTTGTACCGAAAACAGGGCTTTCGCTGACTTTTGACTTTTTTTCCTCGGGATGTTCAAAACTGCCCCATAACAATGCATTTTTCTTTACTTCTTTTTCAACATTCAGGAAATCCTTGCCCAGTTCTTCAATAAATGTGCTGGGTGAACTCGGGGAATAGTTGCCCCACCGCATTCGCATGGCGCAATGTGTAATTACCGCGTGACGCTGCGCCCGGGTAAGTGCAACATAGAACAGACGCCTTTCCTCCTCCACCTCGGCCGGGAACATGCTGTTAAGATAAAGCGGGAACAGTTCCTTTTCGGCGCCGACAATAAAAACACAATCGAACTCCAGGCCTTTTGCCGCATGGACTGTCATGAGTGATACCCGTGGGGAATTGTCCTTTTCGTTCTTATCAGCATCGGTAAGCAGTGATACATTCTGAAGATATTCGCCTATTGCGAACTTTTCTTCACCGGTCTCTTCCTTATATGTATCACAAAACTCATAAATGCTGTTTATCAGCTCTTCGAGGTTCTGTTTGCGGGTTTCGAGTTCTATCTTACTGACCTTTTCGTACTCTTCAAGGATCTTTGTAGTGGCAAGTACATGTTTGGCAAATTCACCGGCATCAAGTTCGTGCGATTTTTCGGTGAACAGATTTATAAGGGTAACAAATCTTTCGAGCCTTGCTGTAATTCCGTTGTTGAAATTCGATTTCAGCCTTTCTTTCTCGTTTAGGATTTCCCACATGCATTTATTTTCGGCGTGTGCAAGTTCCTCAACTTTGTCAATTGTTGTTTTTCCAATTCCCCTGCCGGGAAAATTTATAATGCGTTTAACGGCCTCGTTATCCCTCGGATTAATCGTCATTTTAAAATATGCAAGAATATCCTTTATCTCTTTCCGCTGATAAAAAGATAATCCGCCACATATCCGGTAAGGAATGCTCTTTTTCCTGAAGGCATCTTCGAAAGCTCTCGACTGTGCATTGGTGCGGTAGAGTATTGCAAAATCGCTGAATTTGTTTTTATACTTTTCATTAAGTTCATGTATCTTATCCGCAACCATATAGCTTTCTTCCGAATCGCTTGCCGAGCCCATCACAGATATCTTTTCACCTTTTACGCTTTCCGAAAAAAGTTTTTTAGGTATCTGCCCGTCATTCTTTGCTATAAGGTTATTCGCAGCATTTACAATATTTTGTGTTGACCTGTAGTTCTGTTCCAGTTTGAACAGTTTATAATCCGGGTAATCTTTTCCTAGTCTGAGAATATTTTCAATGCGCGCTCCCCTGAATGAATAAATGCTCTGCGCATCATCTCCCACTACGCAAAGGTTACGGTGATGGTTCGCCAGACCTTTCAGTATCACGTATTGCGC
>CAZEWB010000375.1:0-2153 GCA_964515655.1 uncultured Bacteroidales bacterium | reverse complement strand
GATTTGTATCCTGGTACTCGTCAACAAGTAAATACTGAAAATGGTACTGGTACTTTTGAAGGACATCGGGAAAATTCCTGAAAAGCAAAAATGTGTAAAGCAACAGGTCGTCAAAATCCATTGCATCCGACAACTTGCAGCGCTGGTAATATATTTCGTAGATACGTCCCGTTTCGGGAACCCGGTGTATCATGTCATTCTTGATGATGTCAGCGCTCTTCTGATATTCGGAAGGTGTAAGCAGATTATTCTTTGCCCTGCTGATCCTTGCATGGACATCGCCTGTTTTGTACACTTTATCATCAAGTAACATTTCCTTGATGATCTTTTTCAGCATGCTTTTGGAATCGTCGGTATCAAGAATTGTAAAGCCACCGCTGAACCCGACAAGATTAGCATGTAAACGCAATATCCTGTAAAAAATACTGTGGAATGTACCCATCCATATCTTTCTTGCAGAATCAGGGTCCACAAGCCGGGCGATACGTTCCTTCATCTCATTTGCCGCTTTGTTGGTGAATGTGAGGGCCATGACAGTATGAGGATTCACGCCCTTTGCAAGCATATATGCAATGCGATATGTAAGCACTCTTGTTTTACCGGAGCCCGCCCCGGCTATCACCAGCGAAGCGCCTTCGAAATCGGTAACTGCCCTGAGCTGTGCATCATTCAGATCCTTCAGAAAATCAAATTCCACTTTCTTTATCAGATTTTATTCGGGAAAGCAAAGGTAAAAACTATAATGTAAAAATCACTGTCAAAAAGGAAGGTGTTGATAAGTTTTTACACGACATTCCATCGTCCGAAAGAAGCGAAGCGGAAAGAGGATATGGAATAGTCGTAGGATTATTATGAAATGAATAATGATTAAGTGTTTGCATGATGAAAATTTTAAGAATTAAATCTGCTTACCCCTATATATTTTTTCCCTACCTTTGAAAAAAAAAGTACATTATGAAAAAGATTTTTTCTGTATTATGCTTTGCATTTGTTGCATTGAATTTATTTGCTCAGTCACCGCAATCCTTCCAATACCAAGCTATAGTACGGGATGGCAATGGAGATATTGTCACAGGGCAAGTTGTTTCGTTCAGAATAAGTATTTATTCAGGCTCAGCAACCGGAACGCTGGTGTATTCAGAAACACATTCGGTTACTACAAATTCGTTCGGACTTGCAACAATGGCAGTAGGAACAGGTGCGGTATCTTCCGGCAGTTTTTCAGCGATATCATGGGGAACAGACCTGCATTTTCTGAAAACAGAAGCTGATATTTCAGGAGGTACAGCTTATGCAGATATGGGCACAACTCAACTTCTGAGCGTTCCCTATGCACTTCATTCCAAAACATCCGAAGATGCTTTCAGCGGAAATTACAACGACCTTACAGGTGTTCCCACAGATGTAAGCACTTTCAATAACGATGCAGGTTATCTTATTACTGAAGTTGACGGTTCCGTTACCAATGAACTACAGGTCTTATCTGTTTCAAATGACACATTATATCTTAGCAATGGTGGCTTTGTATCGTTATCAGGATATTCAGATACACTATGGCATCTGACGGGAAATAATATTCATAACAGCAATTCCGGCAAAGTAGGTATTGGCACAAGCACACCTCCGGGTAAATTCGTAGTTCAGGGTGATTCAACTCTTTCTGACACAGTCCCTTTGTTCGAAGTAAAAGACAGGACCGGCGCAACAGTATTTGTAATATATCCCGACAGCGCCCATTTATATGTAGGCGATGATGGCTCAAAGAGCAACAAGGGCGCTTTTGCAGTAAGCGGAAGGAACACAGCAAAGCAGCTTACTAACAATTTCCTTTGGGTCACTCCCGACAGCACACGCATATATCTGGACTCGGCGAGCAGTAAGGGGGGATTCGCAGTCAAATCATACGGGACCGGCAACAACAATAACTTTCTGGATGTATCGGTTGATACTGGTCAGGTAATCATGCCTGCACAACCAAGAATTGTGTGGTATCCCTCAAAAGCAGCTTTACTTTCGGGCAGGGTTTTGATAGAAAGTCCCGACAGTGTAGGTATAAACTCTTTTGCTTCTGGATTCAATTCAAAAGCTATAGGCAAGCAATCTCAGGCGCTTGGATACAAACCTAAAGCAAGAGGCGATTATTCAACCGCAAT
>CAZEWB010000374.1:2636-4466 GCA_964515655.1 uncultured Bacteroidales bacterium | reverse complement strand
TGTGTTGGGTGTGTTTGGTGTTTTTGGTCGGGTCAGTCTTCCTTCGATTCTTAATGATAAAAACAATGTTCAGATCCGCTGGGTGTATTATCAGACAGCTGCAAATTCAGGCGGAACCCGTCCAAAACTCAGTCTGGATGACATCTCTGTAACCAGCCAGCCATTAAGTTCCGAATATATCAATGTAACCGGAATTACAGGGGGGCCATTCTGCATATCTTCGTCAGCTACGGCAAACGGAAGCGCTGCTTATTCGGCTGTGGGAACATACAATACAACATTCAGAGTAAAATTATCTGACGAAACCGGCAGTTTTACTTCTGCTACGGAAATCGGAAGCCTTGTTGTTAACGGAACTGACCCTACAGGCTCAATTAATTTTGTGATACCGGCAGGACTTGCCTCTGGTTCTCTTTATCGTATACGTGTCGATGCCGACAGTCCGGTCATTACCGGATTCCCGTCGCCGGTATTTTCAATTATTAACGGAGTTGAAAGCGCTACCGGACTTAGCGTTTCGGCCTGCGGGACCGAAGCCATTATTTCATGGGCAAATCCTTCGAATTGTTTCGGAGAAGTTATGATAGTAATGCAGGAAGATAATCCTTTCACGCTTCAGCCGACAGGTGACGGTTCGGCTTATACTGCCAATAACGCTTACGGCGCGGGAACCGCATTCCAGAACGGTTTTGTTGTGTACAAAGGAACTGCATCTCCGCAGACCATTACCGCAATTCTATCCAATAAAAACTATTATATTGCTGTCTTTTCACATAGCGGCAGCGACTGGAGCACCCCGGCGGAAATCAATTTTTCGACCACCGTACAACCGGTTACCGGATTGACAGTCGCGCCGGGAGATTCTCAGGCTGACATTTCGTGGACAGATCCGGTATATTGCTTCGATGAAGTAATGATAGTAGTTAAAGGCTCTTCAGCAATTACCGCCACTCCAACCGGAGATGGCTCGCTTTATACGGCATCTTCTGTATTCGGCTCAGGCACTGCGTTCGACGGAGGTTATGTAATGTACAAAGGAGCAGTATCTCCTCAGACGTTTACCGGATTCACAAACGGAGTTACATATTATGCCTCTGTTTTTGTAAGACTTGCATCGGACTGGAGTGCTGCAACAGAAACTACTTTTATCACGGTTGGTCAGCCTCAGATCGGTTCGTATATTCTTCCTCTGTATATGGAAGGAAAAGTTCCTACCAACAATCAGCGCGTTGCCCTGGCTTACTGGGCCGAACTAATAAATCTGTCGCCGGATTCTACTTACCGTTATTTTACAAGGGCAGTAAATAGCACTGATGGTCCCCTTGCGGGAGGTGCAGGCGGATCAATTTTTGCCAATAAGTCCGGAAGTTTCACACGCTCCACAACCCCCACCATGGGAACAGCCGGAGAATACGGAGAATTTATTGCTTCCGCTACAGGAACATACGAAGGTTGGTTTATTCTGGAACCTTCGGGGAATGCAAAGTTCACTCCCGGAGCTTATGTTTTCCCGAGAATATTCCTTAACAACGGAAGCAACGGAACCTCTGTCCAGTATCGTTTTACACCCACTGATTCAGTTAAAGTCCTTGGCTTTGGTTTAGCTGCCGACAGTATAAGCGGCACCGGCGTTGTGGGAATTACCGGCTTTACCCCAAAGAATTTTGTTTTTCTCTACAGCAACACTTCTGCAACAGGCCGTCCGCTCTACGGAGCACATGTAGAGATTTCAGATATTGACTTCCTGACAACAACAGTATATGTCCCGTTCTATACGGCACAGGTTTATAATTTCAACGGAAACAACACAACCCAAACACACCCAACACA
>CAZEWB010000374.1:0-2626 GCA_964515655.1 uncultured Bacteroidales bacterium | reverse complement strand
GGAGGAATTGTACCAAATGTTAATGCCAACGGAATAATGGCCATACAGGAACTTTCGCTACAGGACGGTTCGGTCGTTGGCACATTCACAAGTGCAAATTCAATCTGGTACGGAACTAACACAATTAATCCGGCAGGCGGCGCTGTAACCCCACTTATAATTGATTTCTTTGTTTCTGCCGAAACACAAGGCAACGACCAGAATGCGTGGTATGTTTCGGGCAATACATTATTTATTAATAATGCTGCAGAAACAGAATCATACATTAATATATATAATGTATTAGGGCAAAATGTCATTTCGCTGAGATCGTCAGATTCTTCGTTAGGCATGAATCTGCCCGAAGGCACTTACATGATAAGAATTGAAAACGACAATAATATTACTACTGGTAAGTTTATAATTGTCAGCAGATAAAACTGAAACTTAGGAAGTAGGGATTATGATTAAGACTAAGATTAGGATTAAAGTCAATTTCCTAATCTTTGTCTTAATCTTAGTCCAATCCTAATCCTTTTATTCCCTTTTATAATTACTTAAGCGCTGAATAGTAATTATTTTTTTATAATTCCGAAAAATAATTTAACTTTGGCAAGTAAACCAAAACTCATAATTATGAAAAAATTGTTTTTTCTTGTATGCTTAATTGCAATTGGTATTGTTGTGACATCATGTGGTGGTCTTGGCAGTGGTGATTTTTATGTCAAATATACCGATGAAGGCGGAAAAGATGTTAATTTCGGAACATCGTCGCTTGGGTATTCCTATTCCATGGGTATTTATATGAATACTTTTGGCGGCACTCCTCAGAAAGTAGCTCAGTTTATGATGAAGGACGGCAGCGACATTGCAGCCGAAGGAATGAACGGGAAAGAAATGGACATTATGATCTGGGAAAGCACCGAATCAATAGTATGGAACACAGCTGAATTTGACCCTGCAAAAACATTTACAGGAACCATCGAATCGGTCGAGTTCTTTAAGGACGGCATGATGGGAGACAAAACCTATAAAGTAAAAGGTAAATTCAATGCCGACAAATTCAAGAACGGCGAATTCTGTCTTCAGGTAAATATCTAAAAAAATAAGGGGCTGACAAATTCATCAGCCCTTTTTTTTATGAAAAAGTTCGTTTTTTTCTGTTTGCTTCTGCTTTCGTTCTCTGCATTTGCTCAGGTAAATCAGCAGGTAAAGGTCGACCGGGAAGCATCGTATCCCGGCGGTGACGAAGCAATGGTGTCGTATATTTGGCAAAATATAAAGCCCACCGAGGCATCAAAAGGCCAGCTTATTGTCGATGATATCATGGTAAGTGTCGACGTTCTGCCCGACGGAAAACCCGAGAACTTCGTTTTTCTCGAAAAAGTCGGATTTGGCATTGACGAACAGGTACAAGAGTTGCTAACAAAACAGACCTTTATTCCCAGCATTCAGAACGGCGTGGAAGTAAAAATGAACATTGTTCTTACAATACCGATCAGGGTAAGGCACTGATTTTATACTTCGAATTACGAAAAAGATCATACGAAACTACGAAATACGAAAACAGTAACAAGCACCCAGTACCCAGCAGCAATCGAGCTCGTTCCTGGTTACTGGTCACTTGTTTCTGGTAACTGATTCGTAATTCGTATATTCGTACAAAATTCGTAATTCGAAAATCCGTATAAAATTCATAATTCAACGGAACGAGAACTATTGAACAGTGAACAATTGAACAGATAAATAATGTTCCCCCCACGCACTTATATAAAGAATCTATTATTTTCACTCCCCTTTTACAACAATTTACATTTATCTCTGTTTTAACAGGAAAATATTCATTAGATTTGAAATCGTTTTATTTTGAATGGAATTATTTTCGGCTGAATCGGTTGTACGCTTTGCAGGTTTAACAGAATCTGCTGATAATATTGTTATTATTACTCACAACAATCCCGATGGCGATGCCATTGGTTCTGCACTAGGACTTTATCATATCCTTAAAAACAAATCCAAAAAAGTCACTGTCATTTTGCCCAATCATCTTCCTGAATTTCTGCAATGGATGCCTGGAGTAAAGGAAATAATTTATCATAAAGGTAATCCGGCCGGTGTTCGCAAGTCATTGTCAGAAGCCGGGCTTGTCTTAATGCTTGATTTTAATGCCCCGAACCGGATAGGCAAGATGGAAGAATGCATCAAGGATATTACAGTGCCCGTGGTTTTAATTGACCATCATCCCGGTCCCGAAATAAAGGCGGAATTGACTTTTTCAGTCACCGAGGTCAGCTCGACTGCCGAACTGGTTTACGAAGTTGTTGAGGCTGCAGGCTGGAAGGAACACCTGTGTTTTAATTCTGCAACCTGCCTTTTTACCGGAATACTTACTGATACGATATCATTTACAGTAAACTCATCCCGTCCCCGCACCTTTGCTGTTACTGCCGAACTTCTGAAATTCGGGATCGAGAAAGACGAGATAAACCGCCTTGTTTTCAATACATTTTCCGAATCACGCATGAGGCTTCTGGGGCACTTGCTTTCGCAGAACATGGTCGTGCTGCACAAGTACAAAACAGCATATATCACTCTCTCGCTCGAAGAGGCTAAAAGTCACGGATTCCAGACAGGCGATTCGGAAGGA
>CAZEWB010000373.1:299-4469 GCA_964515655.1 uncultured Bacteroidales bacterium | reverse complement strand
GAGTACATTTTTTTATGCCCATTATGGACTTAAACTTATTAAGTAATGGTATAACTGTTTTGGGCATTAAAATAACATGATTACAAGCCATACTACCTATAACAGCCGCTACTTGCAAAATATTTGGGGGACAGTGGTTTGGGGGATGAAAAAGCTTTACGTATCTTTGAAAAGTCACTACTTTTGCATGGGGATTGATTGCAAAAATATTCTGCAAGTAGCGGCGGAACGTTATTACGTTTTGACACAAACTGCAAATAATTGCCCGCCAGATTCAACTCACAAGCTGCAGTATTCTATAACCTGCTCTCTACAACAGCCCAGTCGGTTATTTCCCAGAACTTCGCAACGTAATCCGGGCGACGGTTCTGGTAATCGATATAATAGGCATGTTCCCATACATCGCATGTAAGCAATGGCTGTTTGCCATCCTTTAAAGGATTCCCGGCATTTGTGGTCTGGACTATCTCAAGGCTTCCCTTATCGGTTATAATGAGCCACGCCCATCCTGAGCCAAAAAGAGTAACTGCTGCTTTAGTGAAAGCTTCTTTAAAAGCGTCAAAGCCTCCGAAATCGCGATTGATCAATTCTGCCAGTTTTCCTTCGGGTTTCTTTTTACCTTTTGGTGAAAATGAGTAAAAGTAAAAAGTATGGTTCCATATCTGGGCGGCGTTATTGAAAATTGCACCATCGGCCTTCTTTATTATTTCTTCGAGTGTGGCTTTTTCGAATGGAGTCCCCGGCATCAGTTTGTTAAGATTGTCAACATAAGCCTGATGGTGTTTGCTGTAATGGAATGAAAAAGTTTTTTCACTTATCACAGGTTCAAGAGCCTTAACATCGTAAGGCAGTCTAGGTAATTGGAACATATATTTCAGATTTTTAAAAAAGTCCGAACAATTCTGCGTCGATGCGGGTAATGATATCGCGGAGGTCTTCGGGTTTTTCAGTAAAGTTGTTACCGTCAATATCTACAAACATCAGTTTACTGAGGCTGTATCCCGATATCCATGCTTCGTAACGTTCATTCAGTTTTTTAAGATAATCTATCCTGATCCCGTTTTCGTATTTACGGCCCCTTTTCTGTATCTGTTCAACAAGCCTGGGGACGGATGCCCTGAGGTAAATAAGCATGTCCGGAGGCTGAATAAGCGAACTCATAAGCTGGAACAGAGTAAAATAATTCTCGAAGTCGCGTGTGGACATAAGCCCCATTGAATGGAGGTTGGGGGCAAAAATATATGCGTCTTCGTAAATGGTCCTGTCCTGGATGACCTTTTTACCCGAACGGCGTATTTCGAGTACCTGATTGAACCGGCTGTTAAGAAAATAGACCTGCAGATTGAAAGACCAGCGCTGCATGTCCTCATAAAAATCGACAAGGTAAGGATTGTCTTCTACATCCTCGTAATGTGCTTCCCATTTGTAATGTTTTGCAAGCAAACGGGTAAGTGATGTTTTTCCCGAACCGATATTTCCTGCTATTGCTATGTGCATAAAATGATATTTTAAGTTATAAAATTAGAAAAAAATATTCAAGATGTTTAATTCTTATTCAACTTTCTGAAAAAAATTGTTTCGCCATCAAATAAAATTAATTCATCATCATATTTAAAAACCTGTTTGACAGTTTCTGAGATATCGAATGACTCATCTGTTCCATATTCCGAATCATGAATTTTAACCTTTCCGGTTTTGACCAGGATAGCATATTTTCCCCATGCAAAGGAAAGTTTGTAATTTTCTGTAGGAATTGTTTTGATATACTGCGCATTTCTGTCGAAAACCATAAGGCCTGTCTCGGGAAGATCGGAATACAGATAGTCTTTCGTTTCTAATAACATTACCGGCAGATCGTTCTTGTATTCAGGTATCCCGAAAAAAGGCTGCGACTTCATTTTTATTCCGCCTTTGTTATCATAGTGAAAGATCTGCCTTGAGTCATTTCCGAAATACCACATGCCACCGAAAGAAGAAGAACAAACTATACTTACATCCTCATTCTGAAAAACAGATACATTATCATATATAGGACTTAGTTTGTCATCAAGAATACAGACCCTGTTGCGGGAACGGTTATAGATGAGTATTTCAAGAGGGTTCGAAACGTCACAATAATCAATATCGTCGGGAGGCGATAAAGCATATTTTAACTTTTCGTTACCCTGCCTGTCAATCTCCGTTATCACGGACCCTTTTATAAGGTATAGCTTCCCGTTTATATTCATCAGTACCCTATCTGCAACAACATTAATGCTATCCTGCGCGGTAATTGTACCGGCAAAAAAAACAAGAAGAAATGAGATCAGAAGTTTCGTCATGAGTTTATGATTTCTATGATCTCTTCAACTGTGTCGCGGTTGTTCATAAGGCGGGGAACTTTATTTTGTCCCCCAAGTTTGCCTTTCTTTTTAAGCCATTTATAAAACGTACCATCGGGAACAGTTGTACAGACCGGAGGACGAAGGGTCATATTCTTATATCGTTTTGCCTCGTAATCGCTGTTAAGGTTTTTAAGAGCATTGTCAAGGACATCCATGAACATATCCATGCAAACGGGAGCTTTTTCGAATTCAAAAAGCCACTGATGTGCACCGGCATTATTGCTTTCCATAAATACCGGAGCTGCTGTGTATTCCTTAACAAGAGCATTTGTTTTTTCACAGGCTTTCCTTATTGCCTGTTCGGCATTATCTATCATCAGTTCTTCACCAAAAGCATTAATAAAATGTTTGGTCCTGCCGGTAATGGTTATTTTATGAGGATTAAGTGATACAAACTTAATGGTATCGCCGATAGAATACCTCCACAACCCGCCATTAGTGGTTATGATCAGAGCGTAGTTCCTGTTCATCTCAACTTCGCCAATGTGATAAACAGGAGGATTCTGATCGAAAATATTCTCAGCAGGGATAAATTCGTAAAAAACACCAAGGTCAAGCATCAGTAACATTCCCGGATCGGAAAGATCGTCCTGGATGGCAAAAAATCCTTCGGACGCATTATAGGTTTCCATGTAATTCATGCCGGGCGAAGGGATGAACTTTCTGAATTGTTCCCTGTACGGAAGAAAGCTAACTCCGCCATGAATAAATAGTTCAAGATTTGGCCAAACATCGCAAATATTATTTTTTCCTGATACTTCCAGAACTTTTCTAAGCAGAAGCAAAGACCACGAGGGCACGCCGGCAAGACACGTAACATTCTCGCTAACTGTTATTTCAGCCATTTTCTCGATCTTCTCTTCCCACTCGTTCATCAGTGCAATTTCCCTGTTGGGAATGCGCATGAATTCAGCCCAGAACGGAAGATTCTGAATAAGCACGGCAGACAGATCGCCATAAAACGACTCGTTGCTGAAATTATTAACACTATGACTCCCGCCCATTGCCAGTGTCTTTCCTTTAAAGACCTGACTGTCGGGATACGTGGCCATGTAAAGGGCAAGCATATCCTTTCCGCCCCTGAAATGATTATCTTCGAGAGCTTCTTTCGTAACAGGTATGAACTTGCTCTTGTCGCTTGTTGTTCCTGAAGACTTTGCAAACCATTTGGTTTCACCCGGCCACAGCAGATCGGTTTCACCGTCCCTTAATCTTCCGATATAGTTTTTTACCGATTCATAGTCCTGTATCGGAACCGATCTCTGAAAATCGTGAATACTACGCATTTCATCAAAACCATATTGCTTGCCCCAAAATGTGTTTTCTGCCTTTTTTATAAGTTTAAAGAACGTATCTTCCTGAACATTATATGGATACTTGCACATCAGATCGATCTGCGACATCCGCTTGATGTTTATCCAGGAATATAATGAGTTAATGACAGGCATTCTGCAAAGTTAAAAAAAAGAAGGAAAGCAAAAAACTATGAGAAGTCAAAATTAAGTGTTAAGTGTTAGATGTTTTTTTCTATCTAAATGGGTTACAGATCACTTTCCCCACAATTCAGGCGCCTGTCTCCATTTTGCCAGAGCCTCCACATGACTTTTGTCAATATACCCTGTTTCAAGTGCTTCTTCTGTGAGAGCGGTGTAATGACTCAGAGTAACAAGTCTGCAGCCTGCATCTTCGAAATTCTTTTGTGCAACCGGAAACTGGTATGTGAAAATAGCCGCCATACCAAGAACTTCAGCCCCTGATTCCTTAAGTGCTTTATATGCTTTAAGAC
>CAZEWB010000373.1:0-289 GCA_964515655.1 uncultured Bacteroidales bacterium | reverse complement strand
TGTGTTGGGTGTGTTTGGTTGTGTTTGTATGCTTTATGACTGCTGCCACCGGTAGAGATCAGGTCCTCAATAATTACTGCCTTTTGTCCGGGCTTCACTTCGCCCTCAACAAGATTTTCGAGACCATGTTTTTTTGCTTCGGATCGGATATAAACAAAGGGAAGGTTCATTTTATCAGCCACAAGCGCTCCATGAGCTATCGCACCCGTTGCCACACCGGCGATAAGTCCGGCTCCGGGATACATTCCAGCGATCATCTCTGCAACCACAAACCAAACACACCCAACAC
>CAZEWB010000372.1:0-4481 GCA_964515655.1 uncultured Bacteroidales bacterium | reverse complement strand
ACTCCGCTTCCGGCTTCGTGCTTCTGACTTCCGACACTTCTGGCTTCGGATTTCGAATTTTTGAATTTGTTTGATTTTTGGAAATTAAGATTTGGAGTTTACAAGAAACCAAATTTTAAGATAATTATTTTTAAAAAAACACTTAACACAAAACACTTAAGTAAAACACCAACAATCACTTAGATGTTAAAAATTAAGTGTTAAGTGTTAGGTGTTTTTTTCCTCTATCTTATTGTAAAGAGAGTCCCTTTCAACCGGCACAAAACCTTCTGATACTATTATCTTTTTAATTTCGTCAGCTGTCATCGACGGTTTTTTTTCTTCGGCTCCGGCCATGGAATATATTTTTGTGGTATCGTTTATAGTGCCGTCAAAGTCGTTTGCTCCGAATGAAAGCAGGAGGGCGGCAAGATTCTTTCCGAGCATTGGCCAGTATGCTTTTATGTGTGGTACATTGTCTAAGAATATCCTTGAAATAGCAAAGATGCGGAGATCGTATAACCATGACTTTTCGTCAAGATCCGAAAGCAGGTTGTTGTAATTTCTGTATTTAAGCGGTATAAAGCAGTTGAAACCACCGGTTTTATCCTGCATATCTCTTAAAACAGAAAGATGGTGCAGAATATCTTTTGCCGTTTCGATGTGTCCGTATAACATTGTTGCATTGGAAGGAATTCCGAGCGTGTGAGCAGTTTCATGAACTTTAAGCCATACCTTCATATCACCTTTTTCGGGGCATATCTTTTTACGGATCGATGCATTGAAAATTTCTGCACCTCCGCCGGGGATCGAGTCGAGACCTGCTTCTTTAAGAACAGCAAGTCCGTCTTTAAGAGCCATGCCGGTGAGGTTTATCATGTAGTTGATCTCAATGGCAGTAAATGCTTTTATGTGGACATCGGGATCAATGGATTTTATCCTCTTTAGCATCTGTGCGTAGTAATGCACATCGCGGCCGGGGTACACTCCGCCAACGATATGCACTTCTGTTGCCCCGTTCCGGACAGCTTCTTTTACACGTTCATCGGTCTCTTCCCCGCTCAGGTCCCATGCTTCGGGGTGTCCCTCGTCCCGAGAAAAGGAGCAGAAACGGCAACGGAAAACGCAGATGTTGGTTGGCTCAAGGTGTATGTTCCGGTTGAAAAAGACATTGCCGTCATGTTTTTTATTACAGACCTGCCAGGCCAGATTTCCCAGCTCCGCCACTCCTGCATTTTTGAACAGCCATAAACATTCTTCGGCAGTTATGCGATCGTTGCCAAGTACCTTATCAGAAATAGTTTTAATGTTACCTGAATATTTCAACTCTCAATATCATTTATAAACTCATGTTACGTAAATAAATTTTTGTGCAAAAAAAGACCCAAGCCCCAAATTCCAAATTTCAAGCCCCAAACCTGTGGTGAGCGGAGCCGAACCATTCCAAGGGAGCCGTCCCTTGGGGCTTGGATCTTGGGGCTTGGATCTTGGGACTTATTCACTGTCTTTTTGCGTAACATCAGTTATTAAGGTAGTCCTGCTGGTCTTTAAGGGCATTATCTATCTCATCGTAAAATTTTGTAATATATCCGTCAAAAAGATATTTCTGATAATCTCCGCCCATCATATACCTGAGCTTTGTATTGAGTGAAAATACTTTATATTCGTAATATTCAGGTGCTTCGGGGTTGTATATATTTGGACCGGCGGGAACTTCCCTGAGATTAAACTTAACATAGGCCTGCCAGACTTCTTCTTTGTTTAATAACGACTTGACCCAATACCTTTTGCCATTGATATAGACACAGTTGAGGTTTACTTTTTCAAGAACTTTTCTTATCTCAGAAACATCAGGATGATATTTGAGCTTTACATTGCAGACAAGGGTGTCCTGAGTGAGAATCTCCTGTTCGGAATTCTTTGCAAAAGCCTGGCTGTCTAACAGGACGTTAAGATTCATTGCGCTAAGCATATCTTCGGTAACAAAAACAACCGTCATTTCCTTTATCTTTTCCTTACTGTAGAAAAGATTTCCTGCAAAATCACATTTGATATTCAGGTATTTTATATTTAGTTTTTCCTGAGATACAGCATAACATGCAAAAAACAGAAAAAGAGAGAAAAAAATGACTTTCATACGCAATGGATAAAATGAAATATAAGGTTGACAAAATTAACAAAAATCTGACCAACATTAAAGATATAATCCCTAATTTTACAAAAAAAGAAATGACTGAAACAGAAAAATTTGCAATAGAGGTTATTAAAGAACTCGAAAAGAAGTTCAAAACCGCCTGCTGCAATCAGGCTGCTCAGGCTTTCCTCGAAAGCGCTTTGATAATAAAACACAAGATCGAAAAAATGTCAAAGGGTTGAACTAATAATTGAAAAATTCAAATAACTTTGACGAAACAAAAAACGGAATCCCTCGTATAAGGATTAATGATATAATATTTTTATGATAAGAACTATACTCCCATTCACATTTTTGCTGATCTGCGTGCCGGCGGGATATTCTCAGGATACAACCAATGTTCTTAAGGACACAACAAAAGTTATCGTAAAATTAGGAGAAAGAACTGCAGTTAAAGGTACAAGTGTTACTCTTCAGCCCCCGGATAAATTCACATATTCCGAAAAGATAAAAGGTTTTGTTCACCCCGGTTCCGCTGCATCTATGGCAGTGGCTGAGGCCGAGGGAATATCGTGGATACAGGCCTGCCAGAGTCTTACCCAGGCAAGCCTCAGCGGACAAAGTGTTTCTCTAATCACACAGGAAGATGTTATTCTTAAGGATGGCGTTACAACAGGCCGCTTCTTTGTAATGAGGATAATTATAAAGTCAAATGATTCCACCAAACAGGATCTTGAATTCGAACGCCTGATGCTTTTTGCGGGGGATTATCACCACACCGTATGGGTTAATTCAAATTATCCTGCCCTGCTTAAGCCATTGTTGTATGCAACCCTTCGCGAAAGCATGCTTTCGGTAGAAATAAACGAGACCCCTAACACAGATTCAGATGAAAAGTAGGCTTATAAAACTTCTGGCCGTATTGCTTTTTATTGTTGCATTCTCTAAGAATTCAAATTCGCAGACCTATACAATTGACCATGATGTTTACTGGTCAACCTATAATCAGAATATGTGGGGACCGAATGGTTCTCCGTTTAGCATTAACATTCACCTTCCTTTATTTCACGTAGAATACGACACAAACTTCCAGGTTGGTTGGATGGATACTATTCTTGGAATGCCTTTCGGTGCAATGTTTAATTTCGATACCTGGTTTGTTCTCGGCAGTACTTTCGAAATGTACGGATGGACAACAGGCTGGGTAGATGTTGAATATCCCGTCAACATGGAACTTACCATTCCCGATGATTATACTTTTAATCCCGGCGAGATCGTAACTCTTAATTCCGAATATACAGTTCTTCCCGGCGCTGAACTATACAGCCACTTTCCTCAGGCGGGAGTCATCTCGCTTGATCTTGATTTCGGGCTGGGGCTGAATCTGGACGCCACTATTTGTCTGGCGGGATGTACAACCATCCCGATCATTGATGTGAATATTCCTCTCGACTCGATTGCAATATTTTACCTTAACGGTCAGACTGGTGAGTTTATCTATCCTTGTATCCAGAACGGATGGATAGCATTCTGCCACGACACGATCTTACCAATTACTTTCAATAATTTATGGGGAATTGGTCTGAGTGGCTGGATTACCCTGCCATACATTGAAACAACAGACTGGCTTGATACTTCCGATCCCTGTCACCAGACCCTGTATGCCAGTGGTGACAGCACATACATGTTCCTTGAACTTGATATTGTACAATTTTTATCTGCGATCGCCGGACTGATACCGCCGCCGCAGGGGCCTGCAATACAGCAGTTCTTAGGAATGCTGAGCGGGACGCTGGACATGGGAGGCGGCATCATAGTCGAGTACAATTTGTTCAGTGCATGGCTGGATATTTCCAACACCATGCAGCAGGATCTTACATTCGATCCTACGGTACAGACCATACTCTCTTTTCCTACTCCCGTGGAATATTCCGTCACCAATCCGAATAATGGCAACCAACTGATCGACCAGGGGACTGACGATGTTATTGCATTTCCCACCTGCTGCGATTTTCATTACAGGTATCCCTGCTATGGATGGCCGCAGTTGGATATTGGATATGGCGCTCATCTTGCCAACGACTTCACGAATCATGTATGGGACAGCCTTGCATTTACTTTTGAAATTGAAGCGCTGGAATTCACTATTACATTGCCCTTTCCTTATTTGAAATCATACACAGTCCCCGAATTCTGTATTGATGCTATCGACGAAAACGGCAACCCGGTTCATATGTGTATTCCTGAAATAACAAGCGAGGAATATTATCCCGACCTTCCTGGAACTGAGGAGATAGTTGCAGGAAGGTCGGGATAATATTCCTCGCTTGTTATTTCAGGAAAACACACAACCAAACACACCCAACAA
>CAZEWB010000371.1:0-4497 GCA_964515655.1 uncultured Bacteroidales bacterium | reverse complement strand
TGTGTTGGGTGTGTTTGGTTTGGGTTATGATCCTGCCGGTAATCCCGTCTGGGCACGTTGCGGAGGAAGTAACAATTACGACTATTGCAGAGGAGTGACAGTTGATGATAATGACAATGTGATCATCATTGGTTATTTCGAGAGTAATTTCATCGTATTCGGAAACGATACACTTTTAAGTGCAAATTCAAGTTCTCCGGATATTTTTATTGTAAAATACAACTCCGGTGGATCGATACTGTGGACTACAAAAGTTGGCAACACTTCAATGGAAATTGGAAGGGATATTGCTGCAGGTATAGGAGATAATGTGTATTTCACGGGTTTATTCAGCAGTTCAACTTTATCTTTGGGTAGCACTATCCTTAATAATGCAGGGCAAAGTGATATGTTTGTGGCAGATATTTTCTCTTTCTACTCGGGAATTGCCTCATTCACAAATGCAACATGCAACGGCTTCAACAACGGGACTGCTATAACAACGGCATCAGACGGCAATTTGCCCTACGCATATCTGTGGAGTACCGTTCCACCCCAGACAACCCCCGATGTGAATAATCTGTCAGCCGGAACTTATACAGTAACAATAACTGAAGGATTTGGTTGCGCACAAACATCATCTGTAACTATCACCGAGCCACCAACCGATTTAGCCGGTATATGCATGGTCACTGTGGATTCATTATCCGATTATAATATCATCATATGGGATAAATCTCTTTTTACATCTGTTGACTCTGTTATTGTATTCAGGGAAATCAGCACTAACAATTACCAGCCGATCGCCAGGATTGAATTTTCTGAACCCGGTTTTTTTGTTGATACAGTCAGTACTTTGTATTTTCCTAATACCGGTAATCCCAACGAAGGCACATACAGGTATAAGATAGGTCTTGTTGACACTTGCGGCGGATATACTACGCTCAGCCCTTATCACAATACAATTTATGTGATGAATATAAGTGGTGTGTTCGGATGGACTCAGTTATACACGATCGAAAACCAACCAAATCCTGTTACTTCTTATATTCTTGAAAGAGATGATTACAGTAACGGGAACTGGCACGCCGTAACAAGTGTTGCCGGAACCCAGCAAACAGTTAGTGACCCTCTTTTTGCACTCTATGAAAGTGTTGGTTCATGGCGTATAAAAACAGAATGGAGCATTAATTGTTCTTTCGGCAGCAAATATGTTACATACAGTCATTCATTATCTAACGTATTTACCAATAACCCGACTGCTGTTTCAAGATCAAACTCTGACAAAATCACAATCTTCCCCAACCCCGCCACTGACCTTGTTTATATAAACTGCGAAGAAAACGCAACCGTTGAAATAATAAACATGCAGGGACAGATAGTGGCCACGAAAACTCTTTTAGATAACAACAGCGGCGGCAGCAGTGGCAGCAGCATCAGCAGCAGTGGCAGTGGCAGTGGCAGCAGCATTGATGTATCTGAGTTGAGAAACGGAGTGTATACGCTGAGGGTAAAAACAGAGCATGGAGTAACAACCAAAAAATTAATCAAGCAATGAAAATACTAACATTCCCAACACACCTCTCTGTCATCCTGAGTCGGCTGCAGCGCAATGTTCATGTTACTACACACAATAATCAGCCGTGTCGAAGGATCTCGCACATGCCCCACGCACATGCTTCGACACAGCCAAAAACTTTTACGCTCTTTAAACATTTCAGCGGGCTGGCTCAGCATGACACCTGCGCGCTTTTTATTGAATTGTAAATAATGTTATTGAAATATTGTGATGAAAAAAATTGTAAAGCAATGAAATACCTGGTTTTTTCTTACCTATAAACAAGTTTTCTTAATAATATTAACTTTTAAAAAGTAAAATATGAAAAAACAAATCCTCACTTTAGCGCTGCTTTTAGCAGTTGTAATTTCTAATGCGCAAGACTGTTTCTGGGCAGAGAACGCAGTTAGTATTGAAGATGAAACCGGAAATAACATTGCCACTGACATAAATGGGAATGTTTATGTGATTGGTGAGTATCAAAGTAATCAAGTGATCCTTGGTAATGATACTTTGAATGGAACCTCAAACTATTTTATAGCTAAATATTCTATCAATGGCGATCTCCAGTGGGCGAAAAGCGCAGTTGGAGTTGCTTGTGCCTATGGTATTGTCTGCGATAATGACGGGAATATTTACGTTACCGGTTATATAGATGCAGCTTCAACTACTTTTGGAGGCATTACTCTTACAAACAGCGGATACGGTGATGTTTTTATTGTTAAATATAATTCCGCCGGAGATGTTTTATGGGCAAAGAGGGCAGGTGGCCCAAGTAACGGAGAGGCCGGTCTGAGTATCGTTGCGGACAATGCAGGAAGTATCTATATTACAGGCAGATTCACAAGTTCTACTGTTACTTTTGGTACAATTGTATTGACAAATAGTTATACAAGCGGTAACGATCTTTTTATTGCTAAATATGATACTGCCGGTACTGTGATCTGGGCTAAAAGCGCTGGCGGTAACAGAGAAGATTACGGTAATGGAATTGCCTGTTATGGAAGTGATGTATATATTACAGGATACTTCGAGAGTGATTCAGTTTCATTTGATGGTACAACATTGTACACAGATGCTGCAGGAAGTCGGAATATGATTATTGTAAAATATTCATCAAGCGGAGTTGTAACATGGGCAAAAGTAATAAAATCACACTGGGGTGGAGCCGAAGGCTGTGATATTGATTGCGATTCTGACGGATATATTTATATTTCAGGAGAATTTAGTGGTGATTATATAACTTTTGGCAGTATTGTGGTTAACAACGTTTCATCAGGTTCTACCGACCCTTTTTTAGCTAAATATGATCAGGCCGGGAATCCCTTGTGGGCAAGATCCGGAGGAAGTGACACCTATGCCTATTGTGAAGGAATGACAGTAGATGAGGATAATGATATATTAATAGTTGGTACTTTCAGAAGTAATAATATAGTATTCGGAACATATACTCTTCTTAATGCCAATCCCGGTCAAATGGATTTATTTATTGTAAAATATGATTCAGGTGGTTCTATACTCTGGGCTACAAGAATTGGCAATGTAAGCATAGAAACTGTATGGGGTATTGATGCAGGCATTGGAGATAATGCGTATTTTACAGGAGGATTTAAAGGATCTACATTAAATTTTGGCAGTACCGTTCTTATAAATACTGGAGGCAGAGATATGTATGTTGCAGATATTTATACATTCAATTCCGGAATTGCATCATTCACAGATGCAACCTGCAACGGCTTCAACAATGGAACTGCAGTAACGACAGCATCAAACGGCAATTTGCCCTACACTTATCTGTGGAGTACTATTCCTCCCCAGACAACCCCTGATGTGAATAATTTGTCAGCCGGTTCATATACAGTAACAATAACTGAAGGATTCGGATGCGCACAAACATCATCTGTCACCATCACCGAACCTCCCACTGATTCGGCCGGTATATGCATGGTAACAGTGGATTCATTATCCGATTATAATATCATTATCTGGGACAAATCTCTGTTAACAATTGTTGACACCGTTATTGTTTACAGGGAAATCAGCACAAACAATTATCAGCCTATTGCCAGGATCAGTTTTTCTGAACCCGGTTTTTTCATTGACACAACAAGAACTTTGTACTTTCCTAATACCGGTAACCCCAACGAAGGCACATACAGGTATAAGATAGGTCTTGTTGACACATGTGGCGGATATACTACGCTTAGCCCGTATCACAATACAATTTATGTGATGAATATAAGTGGTGTATTCGGATGGACTCAGTTATACACAATAGAAAACCAACCCAATCCCGTAACTTCTTATATTCTTGAGAGAGATGATTACAGTAACGGGAACTGGCATGCTGTTACAAGTGTTGCCGGAACTCAGCAAACAGTCAGTGATCCGCTTTTTGCACTCTTTGAAAGTGTTGGTTCATGGCGTGTAAAAACAGAATGGAGCATTAATTGTTCTTTCGGTAGTAAATATGTAACCTACGATTATTCATTGTCTAATGTATTTACCAATAACCCGACCGCTGCTTCAATTCTAAATACTGACAAAATCACAATCTTCCCTAACCCCGCCACCAACCTTGTATACATACACTGCGAAGAAAATGCCACAATAGAAATAATAAACATGCAGGGGCAGATTGTGGCCACAAAGATTATTTCGGATAACAGTAGCAGCGGCAGCAGCAGTGGAAGTGGCAACAGCATTGATGTATCTGAGTTGAGAAACGGAGTGTATACGCTGAGGGTAAAAACAGAGCATGGAGTAACAACCAAAAAATTAATCAAGCAATGAAAATACTAACATTCCCAACACACCTCTCTGTCATCCTGAGTCGGCTGCAGCGCAATGTTCATGTTACTACACACAATAATCAGCCGTGTCGAAGGATCTCGCACATGCCCCACGCACATGCTTCGACACAGCCAAAAACTTTTACGCTCTTTAAACATTTCAGCGGG
>CAZEWB010000370.1:0-4509 GCA_964515655.1 uncultured Bacteroidales bacterium | reverse complement strand
GCCCTCCCTCCTTTCAGTTCGGGACAAGTTCCGGGAGTGAAGAAAATCAATTTGCTCCCGGAATTTATCCCGAACCGAAGGGAGGGAGGGTGGGGCGAACAAATTGATTTTCATACAATGAACATTTATCTGGTAAACAAACGAGCAATCAAAAACACAATCTTATGGAAATGAATATCGACTGGAAAAGCCTGCCTTTTGGTTATTTGAAGACAGATTTTAATATCCGCTCATATTTCAAAAACGGGAAATGGACATCTCCCGAGGTGAGTAGCGACGAATATATACCGATGCACATTTCCGCTACCTGCCTGCATTATGGCCAGGAAGCTTTCGAAGGAATGAAAGCATACAGGGGAAAGGACGGGAAGGTCCGTTTATTCCGCTGGGACGAAAATGCAAAACGCCTTCAGAATTCTGCCCGCGGAATTCATATGGCCGAAGTTCCTAAGGATCTTTTCATGGAATCGGTAATGCTGGCGATCAACAATAACAAAAAATATATTCCTCCTTATGGCACCGGCGCTTCTCTTTATCTCAGACCCCTCCTTATCGGTTCCGGAGCCGAGGTGGGAGTTAAACCGGCCTCCGAATATCTCTTTATTGTTTTTGTAACACCTGTCGGTCCGTATTTTAAAGAAGGCTTCAACCCGGTAAAAATTGCTATCATACGCGACAGCGACAGGGCAGCTCCTCTTGGTACAGGTACTTTTAAAGTCGGCGGAAACTATGCCGCAAGTTTGCGTGGAGTTGTAAAAGCACATAATGCCGGCTATGGAGCCCCAATGTATCTTGATACTGTCCACAAGGAATATATCGACGAAATAGGCGCTGCCAACTTTTTTGCTATTAAAGGGAATACTTACATCACACCTAAATCTGACTCTATTCTGGCATCTATTACAAATAAAAGCCTGATTGAACTTGCCGAAAATATGGGCATGAAAGTAGAACGTCGTCCCGTACATATCAACGAACTCGAAACTTTCGACGAAGTTGGCGCATGCGGAACTGCAGCAATTATCAGCCCTATCGGCGAGATATGCGATATTGACAAAAACAAAACTTATAGTTTCTGCAAAGACGGCAAGCCGGGACCCGTTTCAACAAAACTTTACCAGACCCTTTGCGGTATCCAGTACGGCGAAATTCCCGATGAATTCGGGTGGACAACGGTGGTAGAATAATTGTGAGTGCGCAGGCATGACCGGGCGACCGGGCCGGCAAGTGGGTGGCGTCACCCGGCCAATAGCAGGGGAAACCCTTCGCTAATGGCGGGGTGACTTTCCATCGCTACTTTTCCTCCCACTGTCGCCCCGTCATGCCAACGCTTTTTTATGACGCTGTAGTCAGAGCCATAGCCCCGGCCAAAATGATCGTCATCATCCTGTAGCGAAAAAACACTTTTCCACATTGCCCCTGACCCGCTTATAAAAAACTTTTACGGTATCGCGTTTTTTCTTATTTTTACATAAAAAATATAAATTTAGGATTATAGTTTTATGGCAAAAGATATAAATAAATCAGCATTTGATGAAGCTACCAAATTGAAATTAAACATTTTTGGAGAATGTTTTGAGGAGTGGTTCCCAGTTTTTCTTAATAGCCCTTGGTTTAAAAAATTATATGTTTTTGATTTATTTGCAGGGAGCGGGAAAGATTTAGAAAATTATCCAGGCAGTCCTTTAGTTTTATTAGAAAAGGCGAAGGGGACTGACCGAAAATACTGCATTAATGCAAAAAAAGAAATCAAGTTTCTATTTAATGAGGGAGAACAAGACAAAAGCAAAGAACTAAGACAAAATATCACAACATTTATTGAAGATTGCCAAAAGGAAAATGATTGTGTAGCTTGCATATACCAATACAGAATTGAAAACTATGCTTTTCAAGATATTTTTTCAAATATTTTCATAACAAATATTTTTAAGAATAAAGAATTCGGTAAATTCATTTTGCTTGACCAATATGGTTTTAGTCAAATTGATGAACAAATATTTAGACAATTAATATCCTATCCGAAGACAGACTTTATCTTTTTTATTTCTTCATCTTTTATAAGTAGATTTAGAGAGCATCCGAACACCACAAAATACATTGATACTTCAAAAATTAATTTTGAAGAAATCAGGCCAAATGAAATTCACAGGGCTGTTGCTAACTATTTTCGAGATTTAATTCCAACAGAAAATGAATATTACTTACATCACTTTTCTATCCGAAAAGAGGAAAAGAAAGGAAATTACTACGGGTTAATATTCGGAACAGGGCATACTCTTGGAATGGAGAAATTCTTGAAAGTTTGCTGGAAACACGATATTTTCTCAGGAGAAGCTAATTATAATATTGATAATAATTATGAAAAAGGCTCTTTGTTTGAACAACTTGGTGAGAATGTGAAAAAAGATAATATCTTTAATAAAATAAAACAATTAATTTTATCGGGGAAAATAACTGATAATATTACAGGGCTAAAATATGCAATGTATAATGGTTGTGAGCCCAAGTTATTTACTGATGTTGTTCAGAAACTTGAAAAAGAAAAATTAATTGAGCGATTTGGAGAAGTGAATAACCAATCTTCAAATATTCACAAAGCGCATGTTTATCGCATAAAAAAATTATAATATGGCACATAAAATAGAATGGACAGAGCAAACATGGAATCCGTCTGCAGGTTGCTCAAAAATTAGTTCTGGCTGTAAAAATTGTTATGCTGAAACTATGGCAATTCGCTTGCAGGCAATGGGCGTGGAAGGTTATGAAAATGGTTTTAAATTCAATATTGTTCCAACCAGGCTAAAAGAGCCATTTAAAAGAAGAAAGCCGACAGTGTATTTTGTGAATTCAATGAGTGATATTTTTCATAAAGATATGCCCGAGGAATATTTGGATGAAATTTTTGAAGTGATTCAAAAAACGCCACAACATACATACCAAATTTTAACTAAACGTGCAGATAGAATGTTTCAATATTTGTCTCAAAGAGAAATACCCAAGAATATTTGGTTAGGTGTTACAGTTGATAGTCGGAAAGAAGGATTGCCTAGAATTGATAAGCTAAGGCAATTGAAAGCCAGTGTATTATTTCTTTCAGCAGAACCATTGCTTGAGGATTTAGGCGTAATAAATTTAGAAAATATTGATTGGGTTATTGTTGGTGGAGAAAGTGGAAATAAGGCAAGACCTATGGAAAAAGAATGGGTTGTAAAGATAAAACAGCAATGCGAGAAAGAAGATATTGCCTTTTTCTTTAAACAATGGGGAACATGGGGAGCTGATAAAGTTAAGCGTAATAAAAAGTTAAATGGGAAAGAAATTGATGGAAAGGTTTGGCAACAATACCCAGAAATAATCGAACAGCAGTATACAGTGGGTTAATTCCTATATATTTTCTTACTTCTGATAATAAAAAATGTCAGCGCAACATCACCCACCAACCCACACATTCTTTTCGTACCTTTACTTCATGTTACGTTTCTGCTTTTTTATTTCATTATTCGTTTTCCTTTTTAACCCTGTTGTTGCTGATGCCATTAGTGTAAACAACGGAGAGAAGATCATCGGCTTTATTATTCAGAAAGATTCTGTTCATTCTGACAGTGATACTATAATAAAAGGTAAGACCAAGGGTGAGGCATTGTTGTGGTGGGTACTGGGTGGTGTTGTCGGCCTGCATCGTATTTATCTCGGCACAGGTCCAGTAGTGCCTGTGTTTTATGCGTTGACTCTCGGAGGAGGAATGGGAGTTTTGTTTGTAAGCGACCTGATAGCAATACTTGTAACAAAGGACATAAACCGCTTTGCGGACAACAAAAATATTCTTATGTGGGTGGTGGAGGATGGCGTTAAAAAGCCGCCATCAGCAGATTGATGTCCTGCGAAGGAATGTTGAAGCGGTTCCCGATGCTCTGATTTGTAAGTATCCCCTCGAAAATATATACGCCGTTCCTTGCCGAAGGCTTTTCACGCAGTATCTGGCGTAATTCACCCGCCATACTTATCTCCTGAATGAATGGGGCGAAAATATTGCTCAATGCATACGAAGCTGTTCTGGCTACCCTCGAGGAAATATTCGGAACGCAATAGTGTATAACACCATGGCTGACAAAAACCGGGTGAGCATGTGTGGTCATCCTTGAAGTTTCGATGCACCCGCCCTGGTCAATACTTATATCAATTATCACTGATCCCTTTTTCATCCTTTTTACCATATCTTCAGTTACTGTATAGGATAGGTCGGTGTGAATCTTCCTCATTGCGCCAATAAGAACATCGGCTGATTTAAGAGAGTTCGAAAGGACCTCCGGAATTAACATCGATGTAAATATCCGCTGACCAAGGTTATTCTGCAACCGTTTCAACTTATAGGTAGACGAGTCAAAAACTTTTACGATAGCCCCAAGGCCGAGTGCGGTACGTGCGGCGTATTCACCGGCAGTTCCGGAACCGATTATAATTACTTCCGAAGGATTAACGCCTGTAATTCCACCAAACACACCCAACACA